>NZ_CANMGY010000004.1 GCF_947497555.1 uncultured Umboniibacter sp. | reverse complement strand
GGTCGGGCTCAGCTTTCAACCGGCGCAGCCGCTGAAGGTCGATGGTGTTAAGCCAGCTCCCGCTACCAATTTTAAGACGGTAGTTTGTAATAAAGGTCACCTTTAGATGTTGTTTTCTAAAGGATCGAAGGACGATGACCTTAGCCTTTCGTTAGAAAGCGCATTTTATCTCTTGGATCAATGAGAGATGACAGTTAGGTGAAGCTTATGCCAATTGTGTGCGCACAAAGGCTAAGTCAAATCACTCTACGATGGCCCCTTTTTAGGGGCTTTTTGCTACTTGGGCGTTACGAAACCGACCAGTAGAGATGGGCTAAACTCCCATTTTTTGTTAAATTTGAGGTTTACGATGGCAGGAACAAAAGCGGATAAGCTAGAAGCTTTGCTGGCTCCAGTAGTGGAAGCCCTCGGCTGTGAGCTTTGGACGTTAGAATATTTATCAAAGGGCAAAGATGTCACGCTCCGCCTTTATATAGATCGTGCAGAGGTCGGCGTTAGTCTTGAAGACTGTGAGCGTGTTAGCCGACAGGTTTCTTCAGTGATGGATGTGGAAGATCCAATTAGTGGTGAGTACACATTGGAAGTTTCTTCTCCAGGTCTGGATCGACCACTAGTCAAACTGTCACATTACGAAGGCAGTGTTGGTGAACGAATCAAGTTACAGCTGCGTATGGCCTTTGAGGGTCGACGCAAGTTTCAAGGGATTATTGTCGGTATCGAGGGTGATGAAGTGGTTCTTCACGTAGATGGGGAAGAACTAGTGTTCCCTGTCGAGTCGATCGAAAAGGCAAAGGTCATTCCAACTTTTAATAATTAATTTTTAGATTATCGTTTTTAAGGGCGCGAATATGAATAAAGAAATTCTGTTAGTTGCGGAAGCTGTATCAAACGAGAAGGGTGTACCTCAGTCGCTTATTTTTGAAGCCATTGAGACCGCTCTCGCTACCGCTACAAAAAAGCGTTACGAAGAAGAATCAGATATCCGAGTAGTTATTGACCGTGAGTCTGGCGATTATGAATCGTTCCGTCGCTGGGAAGTGGTTGCCGATGACGTATTGGCGATACTGGGTACTCAGCTTACCACTGAAGAAGCTGCGGAAGTGAATCCGGAGCTTGCGATTGGCGATTTTCATGAAGAACAGGTTGAGAATATCAACTTCGGACGAATTGCCGCACAAACTGCCAAGCAGGTTATCGTTCAAAAAGTTCGTGAAGCAGAACGTCAGCAAATTGCCGATGTTTACCGACTTCGTATCGGTGAGGTGCTTAGCGGTTCAGTTAAGACGGTAAATCGCGAATGGATCAAGGTTGATTTAGGCGGCAACGCTGAAGCGATTCTACCTCGCGAGAACCTTATCCCACGTGAAATCTTCCGCATGAATGACCGCGTTCGCGCAGTACTTCAGGAAGTTCGTGATGACGGTAAGGGTCCACAACTTATTCTAAGTCGTGCATCAAACGAAATGTTGATCGAATTGTTCAAGATCGAAGTGCCAGAGATTTCTGAGCAAGTTATCGAGATTCGTGGCGCAGCTCGTGATGCGGGTTCGCGTGCCAAGATTGCGGTGAAGACTAATGATGGTCGTATCGATCCTGTAGGTGCCTGTGTTGGTATGCGTGGTTCACGTGTTCAAGCGGTATCAGGTGAGCTACAGAACGAACGCGTTGATATCATTCTTTGGGATGATAACCCAGCACAACTCGTGATCAATGCAATGGCGCCAGCAGAAGTTGAGTCAATTGTTGTTGATGAAGATGCGCATTCGATGGACGTTGCGGTTGATTCAGAGAACCTAGCCCAGGCAATTGGCCGTTCAGGTCAGAACGTTCGCTTAGCGGGTGAACTGACAGGATGGCGTATTAACGTGCTGTCGGTTGAGGACTTTGCTGAGCGTCAGGAAGCCGAAGTTGGTCAGTTTGTAAATCTCTTTATTGAGCACCTAGATGTTGATGAGGGGCTGGCCGAAGTATTGGCTGATGAAGGATTTACTAGCCTGGATGAAATAGCCTATGTGCCAATGGATGAGATGCTATCTATCGAAGGCTTCGATGAGGACATGGTTACTGAATTACGTACGCGTGCTAAAGATGCTCTACTAACCTTAGAGCTAAAATCGGAAGAGCGCTTAGAGAAAGCAGAGCCAGCAGAAGACCTGTTAGAGATGGATGGCATGGATCGTCATTTAGCGTTCGTATTTGCGAGCCGTGGAATCATCACAATGGAAGACCTAGCAGAGCAAGCCGTTGATGACATTAGTGACATTGACGAACTCGATGAGGAGCGCGCAGCCGCACTTATCATGACAGCCCGTGCGCCTTGGTTCGAGTAATACCAAAGAGCGTCGCGAATACGAAACACGGGGAGAAATTAGATGGCTGATGTAACAGTTAAAGATTTAGCAGAACAAATCGGTACCACCCAAACCAAACTCATTGAACAAATGAAGGATGCTGGGTTAAAGACACGTAAAGGCGATAGTTTGGTCTCTGCTGAAGAGAAGCAGACCCTTCTTAATCACTTGAAGGCATCTCACGGCGAGTCGACTGATGCACCGAAGAAGATTACGTTGAAGCGCAAGACTACGACAACTCTGAAAGCTGGCGGTCGCAAGACCGTAGCGGTTGAAGTTCGTAAGAAGCGTACTTTTGTAAAGCGCAGTCCAGAAGAGATTGCCGCTGAGGAAGCCGAAGCGGCAGCAGCAGAAAAGGCGGCAGCGGAAGCAGCGGCCAAGGCCGAAGTAGAAGCTGCGGCGGCGGCTAAAGCTGCCGAGAAGCTCGCGAAAGCGGAGGCGGCTGCGGAAGCGGCTAAGGCTGCAGAAGCAAATGAGGCCAATGCCGAAGCAGAGCAGACCGCTGCGATTGAAGCTGCGCGCCTTGAAGAGGAGCGTAAAGCGGCTGAGATTCAGGCACGCGCCGCTGCTGAGGCAGCGCTTAAAGAAGCTGAAGCGAAGAAATCACAACCACAGCGCCGTGAACGTGAAGCCGAGAAACCTAAAGGTAAGAAGAAGCCCCTTGGAAGAGGTGAGAACTTCGACCGACGAGGTGGCCGCAAGAAGCTTAAGGCGAAGTCTAACGCTCGTGGTGGTGCACGTGCCGATAATCAGCATGGCTTCCAAAAGCCAACTGAAAAAATCGTGCGCGAGGTAGAAGTTCCGGAAACCATTACCGTGGGTGAACTCGCCCAAGCGATGGCAGTTAAAGCCGGTGAGGTTATCAAGGCTCTTATGACTATGGGCTCTATGGCAACCATTAACCAGGCGTTAGACCAAGACACAGCTACTTTAGTGGTTGAAGAAATGGGTCACACCGTTAAGACCGTATCGTCTAATCAAATGGAAGAAAGTTTGGTTGAAGACTTTGTCCAAACCGATGGCGAAGAGTTGTCTCGTGCACCCGTTGTTACGGTGATGGGGCACGTTGACCATGGTAAAACGTCGTTACTTGATTACATTCGTAAAACGCATGTAACCACGGGTGAAGCCGGTGGTATTACCCAGCACATTGGTGCGTACCACGTTGATACCGGTCACGGTATGATCTCGTTCCTCGATACGCCCGGACACGCAGCCTTTACTGCTATGCGAGCTCGTGGCGCTCAGGCGACCGATATTGTTATCTTAGCCGTTGCCGCAGACGACGGTGTTATGCCGCAGACCGAAGAGGCAGTTCAGCATGCGAAAGCAGCTGGTGTACCGCTTATTGTTGCGGTGAATAAGATGGATAAGGAAAGTGCTGATCCCGATCGTGTTAAGAACGAATTGGCAGCTAAAGAAGTTATTCCAGAAGACTGGGGCGGTGACACTCAGTTCGTTGAGGTTTCTGCTCACACTGGTCAAGGTATTGAAGCGTTACTTGAAGCTATCTTACTTCAGTCTGAAGTACTTGAGCTTAAAGCGGTTCATTCGGGTTCTGCGCGAGGTGTTGTTATTGAGTCTCGCCTTGATAAGGGTCGCGGTTCAGTCTCAACGGTTCTCGTTCAAGCGGGTACCTTAGAGAAGGGTGACATCGTTCTTGCTGGTCAACAGTATGGACGTGTTCGTGCAATGTTGGATGAAAATGGTGAGACCGTCGCGAAGGCTGGTCCGTCTATTCCGGTAGAGATATTAGGTCTCGACGGAACTCCCGCTGCAGGTGATGAGTTCTTGGTGGTACCCAATGAGCGTCGTGCTCGTGAGGTAGCTCAATCTCGTCATGACCGTGACCGTCACGATAAGTTGGCTCGTCAGCAAGCAGCTAAGCTCGAAAACATGTTCACTAACATGGAAGAGGGCGATAAGAAGACCTTATCTGTAGTGGTTAAGGCAGACGTACGCGGTTCACTTGAAGCTATTCTGGCTGCGCTTGCCGATCTTGGTAATGACGAAGTTCAGGTTCAAGTTGTCTCCAGTGGCGTAGGTGGTTTAACCGAAACTGACGTCAACCTAGCCGTGACTTCAGGTGCAATTATGCTTGGTTTCAACGTTCGTGCTGACGCAACCGCGCGTCGTACCGCAGAAGCTGAGTCAATTGAAATTCGCTACTATAGCGTTATCTACAACCTTCTCGATGACCTCAAGGCCGCCCTTACGGGTATGTTGGCACCTGAGCTTCGTGAGAACATTGTGGGTATTGCAGATGTTCGTGAAGTATTCCGTTCGCCTAAGTTCGGCCAGGTTGCTGGTTGTATGGTGACTGAAGGAACGGTATATCGAGCTAAACCTATTCGCGTATTACGTGACAGCGTTGTGATCTTTGAGGGTGAATTGGAGTCGCTTCGTCGATTCAAAGATGACGCTCAGGAAGTTCGTAACGGAATGGAGTGCGGAATCGGCGTTAAGAACTATGATGTAAAAGTCGGTGACCAAATCGAAGTGTTTGAAGTCCTCGAAATTCAACGTAGTCTTTAAAGAAAGGTCTTATGGCTAAAGAGTTTGCAAGAACAGATCGAGTCGGCGATTTCTTGAAAAAGGAATTGTCGCTTTTGATCCAGCGTGAAATGCGCGATCCACGGGTCGGTATGGTAAGCATTACTGACGTCGAAGTGACGCGCGATTTAAGCTACGCAAAGGTGTTTGTTACCTTTATGGGGATTGAAGGCGAAGAGGCAATAGTTGAAGGTGTCAAAGTACTAAATGGTGCTGCTGGCTATCTCCGCTCGCTCTTAAGTAAAACACATAGAATGCGTACAACCCCAAAGATTAAGTTCTTATATGACAAGAGTGTCTCACAGGGGTCATACCTTTCAGGATTGATTGATCGCGCGGTGTCCGATGACCGCCGCGACGACGAGGAGTAATTCGTGGCAAGAAGGCGTAGAAGACCATTTGGCCGTCGTTTAGATGGTATCTTGGTATTAAATAAAGGTATTGGCGATTCTTCCAATGACGCGCTTCAGCGTGCAAAGCGAATTTTATTCGCGGCAAAAGCTGGGCACACTGGTAGTCTGGATCCGAAAGCAACCGGCGTGCTGCCAATTTGTTTTGGTGAAGGCACTAAGTTCACTCAGTTTCTACTTGACGCTGACAAAGAATACAACGCGAGCATCAAGTTTGGTGTCCGCACCGATACCGGTGATGTTGAAGGTGAAGAGCGTGATCACACGCCTGCTCCGGAATTGACAGAAGCCGATGTTGTTGAAGTTTTGAAGCGTTTTGAAGGTGAACAAAAGCAAGTTCCTTCAATGTATTCGGCACTTAAGCATAACGGTGTGCCGCTATATAAGCTGGCGCGTGAAGGTAAGACTGTTGAGCGTGAAGCTCGCGATATTAACCTATTTCACATTGAGCTTAAGTCGTTCACCGCAGGTGAGTATCCCGCAGCAGTGATTAACGTTCATTGCTCTAAAGGGACGTATATTCGTACCTTGGTTGAAGATATTGGCGAAGCCATTGGTTGTGGAGCCCACGTAACGGCTCTACACCGTATTCAGGCCGGTCCGTTCCACGAAGATAATGCGCACACGTTGGATCAACTTTCAGAGATGCGCGGCGAGAATCGTGCTGAAGTTTTGGATCATCTATTGATCCCGATTGAAGCTGCCGTAGATCACTTGCCGAAAGTTGTGTTGAACGAAGCAGCAGCTTATTATCTGCGTCAGGGTCAGCCCGTGCAAGATAATGCAATTTTACGTATCGCAGATGCGGGTGATTGGGTTAGAATTGCAGATGAATCTGGTAACTTCATGGGTATTGGTGAAGTTAACGAAGATGGCCTATTGGCGCCAAGGCGCCTAGTGGCTGAATAACGCAGTAATGCGACTTTCCCGAAAGGGACGAACCTGTCTGTAAATATGCGCGGTCAGGCTTGATTTTATGGCATATTATGAGAGGAGTATGACTCATGGCACTAAGTGCACAAGAAAAAGCGGCTATCGTAGCCGATTACGCTCAGGGCGAAGGCGATACTGGTTCACCGGAAGTTCAGGTAGCTTTGTTGACGCATAACATCAACAAGCTTCAGGGCCACTTTAAAGGCAACAAGCAAGATCACCACAGCCGTCGTGGTCTTATCCGTATGGTAAATCAGCGTCGTAAGTTGCTTGATTACCTTAAGGGTAAAAACGTTGCTCGCTACGCCGACTTGATTAAGCGTCTAGGTTTACGTCGCTAAGTCACTTACAACCTCGGGCGCCTAGCGCCCGTTGTTGTTTTACAGATAAAGGAAAATAATGTGAATCCTGTAATTAAACAGTTTCAATACGGTAAACACCAAGTAACGCTTGAAACCGGCCGTTTGGCTCGTCAAGCTGATGGTGCCGTTTTAGTATCGATGGATGACACGGTTGTTTTATGTACGGTCGTTGGTGATAAGAACGCCAAAGAGGGCCAGAGCTTTTTCCCTCTATCCGTTCATTACATCGAGAAAACTTATGCCGCTGGTAGAATCCCAGGTGGTTTCCTTAAGCGTGAAGGTCGTCCGTCAGAAAAAGAAACACTGACATCACGTTTGATCGATCGTCCAATTCGCCCGCTATTTCCAAATGGCTTTATGAATGAAGTACAGGTTGTCTGTACAGTTATGTCAGCGGGTAAAGAAGTCGATTCAGATGTTGCGGCAATGATTGGTACTTCAGCAGCATTGGCTATTTCTGGTATCCCATTCGCCGGCCCAATTGGTTGTGCTCGTGTTGGTTACTCAGAGAGCGAAGGCTACCTATTAAATCCTACTATCAGTGAGCTTCCAGCGTCAGAACTAGACATGGTTGTTGCCGGTACGAAGGATGCAGTCTTAATGGTTGAATCAGAAGCGAATGAGCTTCCTGAAGATATCATGCTTGGTGCGGTACTTTACGGCCACCAGGAAATGCAAACAGTTATCAGCGCAATCAACGAATTGGCTAGTGAAACTGCTAAGCCAACTTGGGATTGGCAGGCAGCAGCAGTTAACGAACCGCTAGTAGCGGCGTTAGATCTGGCTTTCGGCGATAAAGTTGCAGCAGCTTACCAAATTACGGTTAAGCAGGAGCGTTCAGGTACGCTTTCAACCCTTCGTGATGAAGCGATTGCTACCTTGGCAACTGATGCATCTGATTACGATGCCTCTGAAGTCTCTTCATACTTCGGTAAGCTAGAGAAGCGTATCGTTCGTCGTCGTATTCTTGCTGGTGAGCCGCGTATTGATGGTCGTGATACCACTACCGTTCGCGCGCTTAAGAGTGAAGTTGGCGTCATGCCAAACGTTCACGGTTCATCGGTATTTACTCGCGGTGAAACGCAGGCTATCGTTGTAGCAACGTTGGGTTCACTTCGTGATTCTCAAATCGTTGATGCGCTAACCGGCAGCTTCCGTGATTACTTCATGCTCCACTACAACTTCCCTCCTTACTCTGTAGGTGAAGCGGGTCGTATGGGTGGTGTTGGTCGTCGCGAAATCGGTCATGGTCGCCTAGCGCGCCGTGGTGTTGCAGCGGTTATGCCAAACATTGAAGAATTCCCATACACCATCCGTGTTGTCTCTGAGATTACTGAGTCAAACGGTTCGTCTTCTATGGCGTCAGTATGCGGAACTTCACTCGCAATGATGGACGCAGGTGTTCCGCTTAAGGCGCCGGTAGCGGGTATCGCTATGGGTCTTGTGAAAGACGGCGAAGAAGTTGCTGTCCTAACCGATATCCTAGGTGATGAAGATCATCTTGGTGATATGGACTTTAAGGTTGCTGGTACAGAGCAGGGTATTACTGCACTTCAGATGGATATCAAGATTGAGGGTATTAACGAATCAATCATGGATACCGCACTGTCTCAAGCTAAGGACGCGCGTTTGCACATCCTTGAAGAGATGAACTCGGTGCTTGCATCGTCGCGTTCTGATGTAGCTGAAACTGCACCACGTTTCCACACCTTGAAGGTTCACACTGACAAGATCCGTGACGTAATTGGTAAGGGTGGCGCAACTATCCGTTCGATTACTGAGCAGACGGGTGCAGATGTTGATATCGAAGACGATGGTACCATTCGAATTTACGCCGCAAGCGGAGAAGATCTTCGCGCTGCAGTGAACATGATCGAAGGTATTACAGCGGAAGCTGAAATCGGTGCAACTTATGAAGGTACGGTCCAGAAGATCGTAGATTTCGGTGCATTCGTTAACTTCCTTCCTGGCAAAGACGGTTTGGTTCACATCTCGCAGATCGCTCACGAGCGTGTCAATGCGGTAGGTGATTACTTAACTGAAGGTCAAGAAGTTAAGGTTAAAGTACTAGATGTTGACCAGCGCGGCCGTGTTAAGCTCTCTATCAAAGAGACGCTAGAAGCGCCTGCAGCGGAATCTGATGCTGAAGCTAGCGAAGATTAAGTTCTAGTCGATCATAAAAAAACGAGGCCTTGGCCTCGTTTTTTTATGCCTGTAAGTTTAGTAGTTGTTAGCGAGTAGTTGATGCTGGCTAACAAGTGGACTAATAGGCCGTTAGCACCGTTTTACGGACGTTCTACAGCCATAGCAACACCTTGGCCACCGCCGATACATAACGTGGCAATACCACGTTTCTGCTGAGTTCTCTCAAGATGATGAAGAAGGGTAACCAATACACGGCAGCCCGAAGCGCCAATAGGGTGGCCTAACGCAATAGCTCCACCGCCAATATTAACCTTACTAGGGTCCAGGCCAAGCGATTGGCTGACACAGAGTGCTTGAACAGCGAACGCCTCGTTAGCTTCAATCAGATCGACGTCGTCTAGCTGCCAATTTGTTTTTTCAAGCACTTTGCGCGTTGCTGGTATCGGTCCGGTACCCATGATCTCTGGCGCAACGCCGGCACTCGCGTGCGCGCTAATATGAGCCAAGATCGGTAGCCCTAAGGACTTTGCTTTCGACTCGCTCATTACCACTACGAACGCGGCACCATCATTCAACGAGGATGCGTTACCTGCAGTAACGGAGCCATTTTTATCGAAGGCAGGGCGAAGGCGAGTCAGTGACTCGATATTCGCATCGGCTTTAATGCCGTCATCCAGCGAGACTTCAACAGTAGGTCCTCTGCGAGGGGTAATAGTGATTGGCGTGATTTCCTGATCAAACCAGCCGGCCGTTTGAGCGGCTGCCGCCTTCTGATGTGATGTCAGCGCGAATTGATCCTGGGCTTCACGGTCTAAGGTCTGTTCGGCATGAGCGGCGACTAGATTCTCCGCGGTGATCCCCATATGGTAGTCATTAAAAGCATCCCAGAGACCATCGTTAACCATGGTGTCCACGAGGTTCCAGTTACCCATTCGCTGCCCTTTACGGCTATTTGGCAGGACGTGTGGCACATTACTCATACTCTCTTGGCCGCCAGCAATGATGATCTCAGCATCGCCGTTGTCAATTGCCTGAGCGGCTAAGGCAACGGCCTTAAGTCCTGAACCGCAGACCTTATTAATGGTTAAACTTGCACACTGTTGGCTGAGGCCTGCAGCCAGTGCAGTTTGGCGAGCTGGATTTTGACCACAGCCCGCGGTGAGTACCTGTCCCGCGATAAGCTCATCAACGAGTTCTGGTGTTAGATTGATACTCTTCAGGCAATCTTGCACGACCTGAGTGGCGATTTCTACGGCACTTAGGCTCGCAAGCGAACCGCCAAATGATCCAACTGGACTTCGTTTAGCGGCGACAATAACGGCAGACATAATCCTTCCCTCTATGTTTTTCATTAGTTTAACATAGCCGGATACCATGTCGCAGGCAGCTTCGCATTCGACCTAAGTATTATTGTTGTCGCGGGCCAAATAACGCGTAGTGAGTGTTAAACTGTTCAAGGGTAGGGATATCTTTGCGTTTAACTACCACATTTCGGTGGGGTCCTTGGTGAGGGGAAGTGGATGAGTGAACTAGTAAGTGTTTATTATCAAGGGCGGAACTGAGCGCCAAATGTTGCGCTTATCTTCACTCGTTCTTCAGGGGTTCGTCGGATTGTGAAGGTATGCTTAGTCTCACTTGTATTGTTAGTCTTCTTGACGCGTCTGCCAGCGACTGACGTGGAGTCGAGTGTCCATGTCAGTCACTAGGCTTAAGCTTCCTTGAGGTTAGCCCTCCGCCTTAAAGCTAAATTTATAATGGGATGTTAGTCCAGAGTATTCAGGAGAATACTTGAATTTTTGGATGGCGTTGAGTGCCGCTGTTTCAAGCAGGGCACGAGAAGATTCGGCACCATCACTTGATTCTGAGGACACCACGGTAACGTCATCAACAGTGAAATTTTCCGTGATGAGGAACTCAACAATTACCTCACCTTCGACACCGTCAGTCATTAACTGCCGAGGATACAGAGGATGCACAAGTACGATAGGCGTAGGCTCTAATTCTGTGGTTTCGACGGTAGTATCACTTTCAATAGCGCAAGCACTGACGAAAAATAGTGTAAAGAAGGCAAACAATGTTGCATGTTTTGCCGGCTTCATATTGTTTTTGATAAGTTTTAATCGACTGAGTAGCATCTTCTTTTCTCCTGAGTGAGCAAATAGGTACTGATGTGTGGGTGAGCTCATAAGGCTCTTTAGCATTGCCTGTGCATAGCGCTTACGGCTTATGGATTTGTCTCGAAGTACTCGCTCATCACAGCTAGCTTCTTGAGTAAGCCGAAACTGTTTAAAAGCGAGCCAAGAAAGTGGATTGAACCAAAATATAGACGCTAGAGAGATAGCTAAGAGTGTGAGTAGATTGTCGCGACGTTTGATATGCACATATTCGTGTTCGACAATGATCGCTAGTTCGCTTTCTGAGTAGAATGTTTTGGCATCGACGGGTAAGACGATACGGCCACTAAATATGCCGTATACAGCGGGAGAATTGGTGCGGCGACTGTATGACACTGCCCGGCCATTAATGGGTTGACCTAGACTAGCAGTTTGAAGGACTCGAGAGGCTGCTAAGAGGTTCAGTAGAATATATACCAGCGCAGCCGTTGCGCCGATCAACCACAGTACAGGGAACACTATCTCCAAGTTGCTAGCTGATGGAACGGATACAGCAGAACTTAGATAGTCTACCGCTGATATATCGAGAATCTGAGGCTTGCGGACTGGACTTGGGATATGCGCGACTAACAGCGCCAACGGGATAATTATGAAAAGCCGGTAAACAATCGTTGCTGATAGTTTATCGATAAGTGTTTTAGATATGATGACGGCGGTAACGCAAGCGATACTAAACGTTAGCGTATGGTGTGTCAGCCACTCAATCATTCTTCTTCTCCCAGTCATCAATAAATTGCTTTAATTGCTCAATATCATCTCTCGAAAGACTCTCAGATTTTGCAAAGCCACTCACTAGACCTATGAAGTTTCCTTTGAAGACGCGTTGGAGAAAGCTCTTACTCTGCGACGCTAAATAGGTATCTTGATCAATCAGCGGCGTATAAAAATATTGCCTACCGACCTTTTCGAAGCTAACCGCCTGTTTTTTTACTAGGCGGGTAATGAGTGTGCGAGTAGTTTTGTCGTGCCAGCCATGTGACGCTTGAAGAGTGTCTACAATATCGTTGGTTGATATGGGGCTTGTGCGCCAAATAACGTGGAGAATCTCTAGCTCCGATTTACTAATGTCGTCCATTTTTCCCTTCCTATTACGCATGTAATATCTAAGATATTACGAATGTAATATATGGTTGTCAAGAATAGTTGCTTAGTCTCTATAAATAGATGAAAGAGTTACGCGCTATATAACAGTCAAATTGCATTGTTTGCTCTGCATTGGAAGGATAAAAATTTTGGTGTTCGCGAATAGAGAAGGTGATTTTTTGGTATAGTCATTGCGCCTGAAGCGGCCAAGGCGAGCGGTAATAGTTAACGTAGCCAGATTCTTTTCTACATCGTCAGGCGCAAGCATATTTCGAACTAGCTTAGGATTACTTGGATTATGAAAGAAGCAGTAACTGTTCACTACCTATCAATTGATGCTGAAAAATTTAGTGGTACTTCGCCGCTGCCGAATGGATGGCGTATCACTCGATGCGCCGAATTAGTCGGCGAACTACATTCCTTTTTTTATCGTTGGGTAGGCGGTGACTGGGGTTGGACCGACAAGCTTTCATTGAGCGCGGAGGCCTGGCAGGAGCATGCTGAAGCGTGTGAACTCTGGATAATTTATCAGAATGAAACGCCAGCAGGTTACTTCGAACTGGCCGAGCTAAGCGACTCAGTCGAGTTACAGTATTTTGGCTTGGCGCCTCATGCCGTTGGTCTAGGGGCAGGTGGGCCCGCACTCGAATTTGCCATCGCTCAGGGCCTCGAGAAATCCTCGTTAGTTACTGTTAACACGTGCAGTTGGGACCACCCCGCGGCATTGCCAAATTATCTGTCACGGGGTTTTGAGGAACACTATCAAGAGGTCGAATGGCGCGAGAGCTAATTACTCGAAACTATGCTCTAAACCCGGAAAGGCACCGCGCTTTACTTCCTCTACATAG
This sequence comes from uncultured Umboniibacter sp., assembly GCF_947497555.1. Classification (NCBI taxonomy): domain Bacteria; kingdom Pseudomonadati; phylum Pseudomonadota; class Gammaproteobacteria; order Cellvibrionales; family Cellvibrionaceae; genus Umboniibacter; species uncultured Umboniibacter sp. The sequence continues at coordinate 198,353 of NZ_CANMGY010000004.1, read as the reverse complement.
TCAGAAAGTGCTGCCGCGATACTCGGGTTGAACTGTAGATAGTTCTTTGAGAACTTCGGGGATTTTGGGCTAATACCCAGCATGTCATAGATGACTAACACCTGTGCGTCAGTGTCAGCGCCAGCTCCAATGCCAACCACAGGAATGCTGAGTTGCTCGCTAATGCGTTTGGCTAGCGGGCTTGGCACACATTCCAATACCATCAAGTCGGCGCCGGCGGCCTCGAGAGCCATCGCGTCTTCAATCATAGCTTGAGCAGAGTCTGCATCGCGGCCCTGAACCTTATAGCCGCCTAATTTATTCACTGACTGGGGCGTTAAGCCTAGGTGGGCACAGACGGGTATCCCACAGTCAGATAAGGCTTTAATGGTATCGGCTAACCAACGACCACCCTCTAACTTCACCATATGCGAACCAGCTTGCATTAGCTGAGTGCTATTAAGCAGCGCATCCGCCACTGAGCTGTAGGTCATGAAAGGGAGGTCACCAATAATCAGCGAGGAGTCGTTACCTCGTTTCACCGCTTCGGTGTGGTAACACACCTCTTCGATGGTCACAGGCACCGTGGTATTGTGCCCCTGGACGGTCATGCCAAGGGAGTCGCCCACTAGGATCACATCAACACCGGCCTCGGCTAACAACTTAGAGAATGAAGCGTCATAGGCGGCGACGACCGCGAATTTCTGTCGCTCGGATTTCAGGTTTTGTAAGGTTTGAATCGTTACTTTATTCATCACATCTCTCGGCGCTAAATGGCCATAGGTATTGGGTTGTAGTAGTGACGACCGTGTCGGTTCGCCAACAGACATTGGAAAAACGCTTCATATTCTTGATCGTCTTCTAGGTCGATCTCCGAGGCGTTAATGATAAGTAAAGGCGACTGATCGTAGAAATGAAAGAAACGAGTGTAAGCATCGTTCATTCTCTCCAAATAATCATCGCTGATAAGGCGTTGGATTTGTCGATGGCTATCGCGAAGTTGGCGCCTGCTATGCTCGGTAGTTGTCTGCAGATAAATCACTAGATCAGGTTTAACTGAGTCGATTGCCATCGATTCGTAGACTTGCTTGTAGAGTTGGTATTCGTGATCCGACAGATTCACGGATGCAAAGAGAAGCTCTTTGTTGATTAAAAAATCGGCAACATAACGGTTGTCAAAAAGACTTCCCTCTTTGACTTGGAGATTGATCTTATTGCGCGAAAACAAAAAGTGTAGCTGGGTGGCGAGGGCAAATTGCTTTGGATCGCGGTAGAAATCATTTAGAAAGGGATTACTATTGGCAGTTTCGAGTAGTTCGGTCGCATTCAAACTCTCCGCAAGTCGACGAGCTAAGCGAGTCTTACCAGCTCCGATATTACCCTCTACCGCGATAAATAACGGTTTAGAAGTTACAGTAAAAGCGTCGTTAGTCACTACAACAGTCCCCAAACGATTAGTCGATAGGGTTATCTTGCCACAAGCAAAGCTGGTCGTCAGTTAATTCTGCTGCTATATCCGCGACTTTTTTGTCGTCGAGTATCAAATCACCAGCGATATCGGCCCAAGGCTGCATCACGAACGGACGCTCAGTACAGCGGGGGTGGGGTACGATAAGCCTTTCGGTTGATAGGTGTTGATTGTCAAAGAATAGAATGTCGAGATCCAGTGTTCTTGAACCCCAACGAATAATCCGTTCTCGGCCATGATCAAGCTCAAGCGCTTGTAGTAGATCCAATAGCTCATGGCCAGAAAGAGCGGTATCTAGCTCGATAACACCGTTGAGGTAATCACTTTGCTGCCCTGGCCCGACTGCCTTGGAGCGGTACCAAGGCGAAACTGCCATCACGTCCACAGAATCCGAATTCCGCAATGCATCAATAGCCGATTCAACCAGTGACACCTGATCTCCGAGATTACTGCCGAAGCTTATGAACGCCTGCATGCGATTAACTCTTCGGTTTCGGCTTTCCCGGGCGCTTACGGCGTCTAGGTCGTTTAGCTGCTGGAACTTTGCTGACTAAGCTAGCGCGCTCATCAGCGTCCATCTGCTGATACTTGGTCCACCAGTAACCCAGTCCGTCGCAATCTTCACCTGCGGCTTCGCGGATTAATAGGAAATCGTATGCGGCTCGGAAACGGCTTTGCTCAACAAGCTTTTGAGCACGACTTCCACTACGGTTAGGGAGGCGCCATTGAAGTTCCCAGATCTCGCGGATTTGTGCGGAAAAGCGCTTTGGTACAGCAGTGATACGAATCTGCTGCGAAAAAACAGCATTCGCTGCTTCGCGGATCGTATCGAAAATCGCCATTCCCTTAGCGGCTTTTACTCGCTCATTGAAGTCTGGCCATAGCAACGCTGCGTATAGAAATGCCGGCGTAACGGGGCGTTCGGCTCTAATCCGCTTATCGGTACTCAGCATGGTCTGTTCAAGAAACTCACGATAAATCGGATCTTCCAAGTACTGAGCCGTATTGGGAAATAGGATCTCAAAGAGATGATAGTGGTGTAATAGGTTGAGCGTTGCGAGAGCCTGACCCGACATGAAGAGTTTATTCACTTCGTCGAAGAGCCTTGCCGGTGCAATATCGGCTAGCAAGTGACGACAATCGAAAATAGCGGCTGCCGTCGACTTTTCGATTTCAAAGCCAAGTTTGGCGGCGAAACGCACCGCACGTAGCATTCGAACGGGATCTTCACGATAGCGAGTCTCGGGATCGCCAATCATTCGAACAATACGATTATCTAGGTCATTAACACCACCCGTAAAGTCGAAAACACTAAAGTCTTCAGTGGTGTAGTAAAGTGCGTTAATGGTGAAGTCACGACGAATTGCATCATCTTCGATATCACCGAAAACGTTGTCACGAAGTAATAAACCCGAATCAGACTGTTTAGAGGTGGATTGGTCGCCGTCTGAGTGATGTCCTCGGAAGGTAGTCACCTCAATAATCTCGGGGCCAAAGCGGACGTGTACAATTCGGAAGCGACGGCCGATGATTCGTGAGTTTCGAAACAATCTCCGAACCTCTTCTGGAGTGGCATCGGTTGCAATGTCAAAGTCTTTTGGTCGCTTGCCCAACAACAGATCGCGCACACCACCACCGACCAAATAGGCAGCGTAATTTGCGCCGTGAAGGCGGCTCATTACCTTTAGCGCATTTCGACTAATGTGCTTGCGAGAAATGATGTGTTCGTCACGGGAATAGACAACCGGCTCGTGCGGTTTAGAGGGGCGGACCTTGTTTAACAACCAATTTAACATAGATGTAGATTTTGACTCGTTACAATAATGGGCAGGAGTCTACCACAGTTTCGTCTCAGAGGAACAAAATGCGCAAAAACTGATCGTTTTAGCTGACTGGCTGAACAGACGAACGCTTCCTTGGAATCCCCAGTCGTTGACGACGCTCCCATAAACACTTACGAGATACGCCTAGGCGCCGGGCGAGTTCTGTCTCAGACATCGCATCTTGGTTTTCCAAGACGAAGCGTTGAAAGTACTCTTCTAGATCTTCGCCAGCTTCTGCAGAATCAACAAGTTGGCTTGGCGCCTTACTCGGGCTGGTTGAATTGACACTTATCTCACTGATGACCTCGGGGCTTTGTTCGGCCTCGATACCTAGATCTTCGATTTCTATGGCGTTACCCGGTTCCGACAGGATGACACCGCGTTGCACCGCGTTTTCTAGCTCACGGACGTTACCCGGCCACGGATACTGAGCAATGGCTTGCTCGGCGGTAACGGAAAACCGGGTGGCTGGGCGATCGAATTTTTCCAGATAGCGAGTTAATAGGCTATTTGCGATCTCGAGCTTATCGCCACCGCGATCACGAAGGGCAGGAATGACTAACTGAATAACGTTGAGGCGATAGTAAAGATCTTCGCGGAACTCCCCATTTTCGACTAAACGTTTCAGGTTTCTGTGGGTTGCCGCAACGATGCGAACATCAACCAATTTAGGTTGAACCGAGCCAATGGCACGAACTTCGCCCTCTTGAAGTACCCTTAGAAGCCTGGCTTGGGCTGCTAAAGGCAGTTCGCCGATTTCGTCCAGAAATAGGGTTCCTTGGTGTGCAGCGGAGACCAATCCTGAACGAGCTGAATCGGCACCGGTAAACGCGCCTTTCTCATGGCCGAATAGCTCAGCCTCAATTAAGGTGTCAGGGATCGCAGCACAGTTAACCGAAACTAAGGCGTTACCAGCACGGTTTGAATTTTGATGGATAGCCTGGGCAATAAGTTCTTTACCGGTTCCGGTCTCGCCATTTACCAGCACAGTGGCATCGGTGGCAGCTACCTTGTAAATCATCTTGAAGAGCTTTTTCATCGGTGCTGATTGACCAATGAGCTTACTAATCGGGGACTGCGTGGCGCTTGAATTGCTATCTTTGGCTGTTTTAGACTTTTCCCTGCAGTTCTTAGCTACGCTAGACAGGAGATCCTGGTTGCTGAATGGCTTGGCGATGTAGTCGGCAGCTCCAGCTTTTAAAGCGTCGACGGCCGTCTTCATGCTGGCATAGCTCGTCATGATAAGCACAGGTGTTTCCGATGCCAATGGGATGAGTTCGGTACCTTCACCCCCCGGCATACGGAGATCACTTAAGATGAGGTCATATTGATGTAATTCGCCTTTGCTAAGCGCATCGGCAACGGAGGTTGCTTCGGAAACCTGATAGTTTGCCTTTAATAAAAGGCGTTTTATTGAGCCGCGAATGATAGCTTCATCTTCAACAACTAAGATGTGGGGCATACAACTTCCGTCCGTAGACTATTTTCTGGACACTGAGTTTGCCAACTAACGTTACCGCATGCAAGAAAAAAGTGTTACCGGTAACGCTTAGTATTGATGGTTAGTCAGTTTCTTTGGCTGCGAGCGGCAGTGAAATCGTGAATTCCGTTCCCTGGGTTTGATTAGCCTTTGGAGAAGCTACGTCAATTTCGCCACCGTGTTGGCGAATAATATTGTAGACAATTGCTAAACCGAGCCCGGTACCTTGGCCAACTTCTTTGGTCGTAAAAAAGGGGTCAAACAGTTTTTTGATATGTTTCGCGTCAATCCCATGGCCATCGTCCTGGATCTGTAGGAAGCACCACTGGCCGCGACGTCGTGCGCTAATATTGATGTCGGCACCTTCATCGGACGCATCGCGAGCGTTACCTAGGAGATTAACGAAGACCTGAGTGAGCCGAGTAGGATCGCCCATGACTTCGATAGATTCAGCTAAGTTATTGATATAGTTAACCGATTTGCGGTGATGTTGAAGTGCTAACAGCGCAATGGCATCGTTGATACAACGATTGATATCAATACGAATTGAGAGATCGCTGGAATCGGCGGGATGGGAAAAATTCACCATCGACTGAACGATATTACTGATACGACCTGTTTGCACCTGTATTTGCGCAGCAATCTCCGCCGCATCTTCGCCACTAACACCTTCCTCTAACTCCTGAGCTAAGCAGGTAATACCGGTGACCGGGTTGCCTATTTCGTGGGCGACACCAGCGGCCAGACGGCCAATGGAGGAGAGACGCTCCTTGTGCAGCAATTGCTCTTGTAGCTGTTCGATTTCTGTTCGGTCTTCAACCAAGAGAATTCGACTATCCCCCTCTTTGAAATTGCGATCGCGTCGCGCCTTAGAGAGATCTAAGAAGCGGCGTTTGCCATCCACCATAAGCTTGAGACGTTGGAAATTGTTGCCGCTCGAGACGAAGGTGTGAAGAGCACTTCCCCAGGGTTCGGGAAGCGACGTCATTGCGGTGCCGGTAGCTCGTTCAGGGCTGATGTGCGTGATGTTCTCCAAGGTTTTATTCCAGAGCATAATCTCGAAATCGGTGGTAAAGGTAGCTACCCCAATAGGCATTTGCTCCAGGGTATTACGGTGATGCCGACGCAGGCGATCTAGCTCTGCGGCCATACCGGGTAGGGCACTTCTGCTCTCAGACAGGCGTTGCTCCAACTGCACCAGATCCACTGGGTCATCCGCGACCACTTCGCGCATGGGTAGGCTATCATCCACAACCTCTTTAGCAATTGATGGACCCATTAAGCCGGAGAGATTGGCTTCAATTTGATCTCGAGTTTTGCGCAGCTCTGAAGGTCGTCGCTCGTTTAAGCTAAGGGATTGTTGTTTGAGGGCGCGACGGACTTCTGCCATCGCAACAGGCTTACCTAGCGCCGGTGAGAGCGCCTCAATCATTGCCTGAGGCGTCAGTGCGACGAGGCGCTCCCGCGAAGGCACGGAGATATCATTCAACCCGCAGAGTTTAGCGGCAGCGAGTTCTTCCTCGGTCTGTTGGGTGATGTTATGTAAGACCACCATGACAACGACATTCAAACCAAAGGAGGCGAGTAGGGTAGTTTGCCATTCGCCCGGGCCAAAACCGACTTGAACACCCAATACATCAAGGTGCACTTCCGGATAGCCTAATACCAATGGAACCACCATGAATAGGAACCATGATATACCTCCACTGAGTAATCCTGCGCTAATAGCGCGCCCACGCGCTTCCGGCCACAGGACTAGCGCACAGAGAGCCGGTGTTAGTTGAAGTGTGCCCATGAAGGCGGTGAAGGCTAAGTCGGTGAGGCTCGCGTCGGCTACGAGGTAGCAAAATAGTAGCGAAGCTGCTGCTAGGATCACCACCAAATAACGTTGCCAACGTGCCAGCCATTGGTAGAGGCTGGTCCGAGAAGGCATCCCAGTTGATGGCAGTATCAGGTGGTTAAGTGTCATGCTAGTAATGGTGAGTAGCACCACCACCATGGTGCCGGTCGCCGCCGACAGTCCACCAAAGAGAATAATAATTAATAACCAGGGGTTTTCTAATGCCAATGCAATGCCTAACGCAGCGTAATCGGTATTTGCCAGTGGAGCATCGAGACTATTCGCCGCCCAGATAATTGGAAATAGCGGGAGCGCCATTAACATTAGGTACATCGGTATCAGCCAGCTACCCATCCGTAAGGTCTTTAGCTGAAGTTTCCGCCCGTTGTTATAGTTAAAGGCGTGGGGAACCAAAATACTGCCCGAGAGAAAAATGAGCACCAGCCACGGTGAATTATTTTGTCCGCGGACCTGATAGAGAATTTGCGTTTGATCTGGATTCGCAGCCAACCAAAGGTTAAGGTCATCAATGCCATTAAACACCATGAAGGTGGCAACAATTCCGACGGCTAAAATACCCACCAATTTCAGAATAGATTCAGCGGCCAGCGCCACCACTAAGCCATTTAAGTTAAGGCGTCCTGAGCCAAATACTAGGGTGAAGACGGTGGTCACAATGACAAACAGTGTCGCGTGCGTCCAGTTGAGACTCACTACCTCAATGTCGGTGACTTTAAGGACTTGCCAAGCTTCTGCTACCGCTTTGATTTGCAGTGCTAGCAAAGGTAACGCTGAGACGAGGAGAATTAGCGTGACCGATACGCCTAACTTAGCTGAAGGAAACCGGAATACCATCAGATCTGCAAAGGAATTGAGCTGGAATTGATTCGCTATTCTACTCATTGGGATGAGTAAAAAGGGAGCGAATAACAACATAGCACCAGCGCCCAGATAATAGGCTAGGGCACCGTAACCGTAGTTTTGTGCAAGTGATATGATTCCATAGTATCCCCAGGCAGAAATAAAAGTACCCTGCGCTAAGGTATGAATCAGAGGGCTACGGCTGATCTTAACGGGAATGATGTTCTTTTCAGACAGCGTGGCTAAGCCAAACAGTGAAAGTAGGTATAACAGCGCGTAAAGGCCGACAATCCAGGGTTCAAGAGTCACGACTAATTCTCCCTGACATGATCGAAAGAATTAGCGCGGATAATCCCCACACAATGAACGGACGATACCAAGAGCCGTTTGGGTCGGCCAACCAGGTATAGACATACGGCGATAGTAAGTAACCCAAAATTAAAATAAAAAGTACCGTGCGGTTCATGATGATTTCCTTTGACTTCCCGCATTTAGCCGTAATCTCTTAGCTGTGTCTAGTGGCAGAAAGTCGCGAATATGATGAATAGTGTTCTAGATCAGATAGCTTTAGGCACCGCATTGCGATCCCACGAGTCAATTGCTTGCCGAAGTATGGCGTCAACACTGCCTGTGGCTTCGGCGGCCGCTTGCCCTAAATGATGTAATGCTGATCGCAGTTGTTGCTCGCGATTATCAGTAGTGAGAGGCTTTGCGTGATTTTGTTTTGATAATTTATTACCGTCAGGGTTTGTGGCAATTGGAATATGTCCAAAGCTTGGCGTAGGAGCATCAAAGTGAGCGAAAAGCGCCAATTGACTTCCGGCTGCCGGCAAAAGGTCTGCGCCCCGAATTACATGAGTTATCCCCATTGAAATATCGTCTAATACGGTAGCGAGCGGGTAGGCAATGAGTCCATCACGACGGCGCAGGCAAAGTTCTGGAGAGTCCGCGGCATTGACGCTTTGCATGCCAAGGAACATATCGTTCCAGTGATACTCACCTTGTACTCCCATTCTCAGCGCGCAGGCTTCATGGGGCGCTGGGGGATGTGCTCGACAGTAGCCCTGTTCGAATCCACCTTGGCTTTGCAGTGTTTTTCGATTACAGCTACAGCGGTAGGCGCTACCATCCTTGAGGAGCTTCTGAACGCAGTCCTCGTAGTGACGTAGTTGCTGGCTCTGCCAGAAAATATCGCTATCCCAGTGAAGCTCGAATTGCTGCAGTTGCTGTTGAATCTCATCAGCGCTACCGGGAACACAACGAGGCGGATCGATGTCGTCAATTCGGAGTAACCAGGAGCCACCATTGGCGCGGCAGTCCAGAAACGAGGCGAGTGCACAGCACAGAGAACCGAAATGAAGTGGTCCTGATGGAGTGGGGGCGAATCTACCAATCATAGAAAAAGGAAAGCCGAAGCAAGGCTTCGGCTTTTCATGATTTAGGCCATTTGGCGTTCTTTGATTTCATCGAGTGTTTTGCAGTCGATGCACAACGTTGCAGTAGGACGAGCTTCAAGTCGGCGAATACCAATATCAACCCCACAGGTTTCGCAGTATCCGTAGTCATCGGCTTCAATTAAATCGAGTGTTGATTCAATTTTTTTAATGAGCTTACGTTCGCGATCACGGGTACGCAGCTCTAGACTGAATTCTTCTTCCTGAGTCGCTCTATCCGCAGGATCAGGAAAGTTGGACGCTTCATCACGCATATGCGAAACGGTGCGATCAACTTCTTCCATGAGTTCTTTCTTCCAGGCTTGTAGCAACGCAGTGAAATGATCACGCTGCTTGATATTCATGTACTCTTCGCCCTTCTTCTCTTTATACGGAGCGATGCCATGAAGTGAAAAACTGGCTTGGTTTGCCATTGTCACAACCCTCATTGAAAAACAACTAAATATCGAAATTTCCTAACCTCGAAAACGTCTGAATTTTTCGAGGCAGCGGAAAATAGCAAAAAAAAATGTTTTTAGCTAGTAAAAAATGGGTAGTTCCCAAAAGAATTATACGGGATGACCACTATTTTTAGGTTAACCTGAAGCGTACCTTCTAAAGGTGTCACTATGCAAACTCAAAATCACCATCGTCAACTGATAAATGGATCTCATTGTGCCCCATCACCCACGTCAATATTTAATTAGCCTCTCTCTAACGCCAGCGATCTTGATTCGGCGTTATAAACGATTTCTAGCTGACGTCGAATTATCGGGTGAAGTTATCACAGTCTACTGTCCTAATACCGGTGCAATGACTGGTTGTGGGGAGCAGGGCGATGTCGTTTGGCTCAGTATTAGTGATAAGCCCGGGCGAAAGTACCGATACACCTGGGAACTGACCGAAACGCAAGCGGGACATTGGATCTGTGTTCACCCGCAGCGAGCGAATGAATTTTTAGCTCAGGCACTAGCGCGCCGTCTAGTAGGAGCGTTTTCGCCTTATCCGAGTGTCCTTGCGGAGCAAAAGTATGGCGAGGAGGGAAGTCGCATCGATTTTCTGTTGCAGGCAAACTCGCTGCCTAGTGTCTATGTTGAGGTGAAAAGTTGCACGCTGCTATTAAACGGTGAGGGTGCCTTCCCCGATGCGAAGTCGGTCAGGGCGCACAAGCATCTTCGTGAATTAATTCGCTTGGCTCAGGGCCAAATTCCCACCTATTTGGTGTATCTGGTTCTGCACTCGGGTATTCATGCGGTTAGGCCAGCCAGCGAAATAGATCCGCACTATGCGGCGCTTTCGGTGGATGCGGTGGCAGCGGGACTTCGGGTGTTGGTGTTACGCGCGGGGATAGATCAAAATGGACTTTATTGGCTTGGGGATGCTCAAACCCAAGCTCAAGCACTCGGCGAGTCATGAATAAGGATTGACGAATTTGAGCCCAAGTTATATCAGCTGGTTGGAATAATCGATTTTAGTGACCCTAACACGATGGCCTAGGTTAGTTGCTTGAAGAATGGTTCCGATGATCATCGAGATATAGCGTGATTTCGGTAGTTGAATAAGTCACCGTGATCGCTGTTAATTTGTCCGACGGGCACGGCCCGCTAATACATGCACCGTGTGGAAGCTCGAATATCGCCCCGTGATGTTGGCACTGAAGATGATAGCGATCGAAGTCTATTGGAGTTTCGTGGCTGAAGAGCGCTTTATTTCGATGTGGACAGCGATTTTCAAAGGCCGTAAATAAATTACCTTGGCGAATTAAGATAATATCTTTGCCGGCTACCGTGATAAGGCTTAAGCCAGGTTTTATCGCTGTCTGTGGAACTGTCTTCTTAGTGAATTTACGGTCGTCAGTCATTAAGTGATTCACCTTAGTCTGTGCGGAAATACACTGATAGCCTAGCGACAAGAGCTTCAGTAGACTAGGTCGCAATTGCTATCTGGGTTACTACATGTTTCGTGAATTATTAATTCAAGCTGTACCATTACTTGCCGCGATTGTTTTTGCAGGAATTGGCTTTTATTTTATTGGCTACTAACGAACTTACCACTTTGGTGCCCGCAGCCGCCAAATGTCAAAGCCATCTCTGCGCTCAATATGATCGCGCTGGCTAAAAGTTTTCTGAGCTAACTGGCTTACCCCTACAAACTGATTAACCACCCACCAAACGGTACCCTCCGGTTTGGCTAACCTTGCACATTGATTAATAAATTTTTCGGTTAACTGTGTTTGATGGTCGAAACCCTGATGAAAGGGAGGATTGCAGAGGATATGATCAAATTGATTGGCCGCTAGCGACTCTCCACAATCGTCCGCAATAATGTTGACTTGTTCGGTCCAAGGCGCCAAATTCTTTGCCGCAACAATTATCGCTGCAGCATTATTATCGGTGGCGGTTAAGGTGTCGATGTTTTGCTGGAGCGCCGCGCGGGACAGAAAGCCCCAGCCGCAACCTAAGTCCAACACAGAGCCATTTAATTGCTCGTTAATAACGTCAACAAGAATTTCAGAGCCACGATCCACTTTGTCCCATCCAAAGAGCCCTGGCTTAGACCAGAACGACTGGGTTTTTGTGGTTACTTCTCTTAGCTGTTGATAATCATTGTCATCAATACCTGTTGTTGCTTTCACTTTGGTAATAATGGCTAGTCGATAACCGCTGTGGATAGTCGTCTCGATCTCTGTTCCGAATAATAGCTTAGCTTGCTTTAACGCGGTCTTAATACCTTCTTTGTTACCCCCCGCAATGATCAGCTGCCCGTCAATACGTAGCAGTTCCGCAGCGAGGTTAAGGCAGCGATAAACCACCGCGCGTTCTTTACTGAGCCGATAGACAATGCGTGAAAATTGTTCCTCGGTTCGGTTCTCGAAATCGGAAAAACTAATGGATTTGGGCGCATTCGCTCGAAAGCGGTTGGTGATACAAAGCCGAGGAACTTTGCAGTCCTCTAGCGTCCAATGCTCATCGGCTATCAATACGGTATCGCCCGTAATGAAAGGTGTTAATAATTCGATGGCTGGGTCTGTCATGCTAGCGCCACAATCTCCGCGACTGTTAATTCTCGCCATTCCCCCTCGGCGATGTCGAGTTGAAGGGAGCCGACACTAAGCCTATGTAAATCGGTGACCCGGTTTTCGCAGGCGGCAATCATTCTCCGAACTTGATGGTAGCGTCCTTCGCTAATTGTCATCATGAGTTGATTTTCTCCTAATTGCTCGACGGCTGTTGCACACGCTGGTTTGGGGCTATCCCTTAAGACAACGCCGTGGAGAAGTCGTTCAATCGTTGCGGCAGAAATCGGCCATTTGGCGGTCACCTTATAGCACTTTTCGCAGGCGTACTTTGGGTGCGTAACGCGATGGCTCCACTGACCATCATCGCTAAGTAATACTAATCCCGTAGTGTCCTTATCTAGCCTGCCCACGGGATGTAACTGTTGAAAGTGAGTTGGCAGCAGGTCAACGACAGTTTGGTGGCAACCGTCCCTGGTTGCGCAAATGACGCCTAACGGCTTGTTTAGCATGATGTAGCTGAAGCCTCTGACGACAATTTCAGCCCCATCAAGCGAAACAACATCCTCTTGAGAAATCTTCTGGCTGGCACTCACTGCAAGTTTGCCATTTACCTTAATTCGCTTGGCTTTAACGGCAAACTTTACGTCACTTCGAGATAAGGGTGAATGTTGACCCACCCAACGATCTAAGCGGATGTTAAGCTTCGTCTTCAATCGCCTGTCCAATTTCTAACTCAACATCCGTGGCTTCGCGCAATGCCAAGATATTGATAGTGAAATTTAGCTCCAAGCCTGCCAACTCATGATTTCCATCCACCGTAATAGAATCGCCATCAATATGAGTGACCTTCACCGAAACCTCTTCACCATCTTCGGTTGTGGCGTTGAATTTATCTCCAACTGCCAGGCTGTCAATTTGGAATGCGTCACGCGGGGCATTCTGAACGAGCTCGTCAACATATTCGCCATAAGCTTTCGCTGCAGGAATGTCGAGCGTCATCGAGTCACCTACGGACTTTCCGAGAAGCGCATCCTCAATTCCTTCGATAACATTGTCCGCGCCCATGAGGACGTGAAGAGGTTCGCCGCGTGTAATACTACTATCGAGCTCCTGCCCAGTAGCGGTTCGAGCCACGAAATCAAAGGTAACTACCGAGCGAGCGTGAATTTTATCCATTTGCTGACCTCTTAAACACAATGTTTTGCCGTTAATAACTTTATACGTTAGCCTGATAACGTCGATTTTTACATTATAAAGGAAACAACATGAAACTACTTCCACTCCTGTGCCTTTCAGCACTAATGGTTGGTTGCGGTAGCGATCAAACTACGCCGAACTCTGCGGCCGGAGCGTTGACCGATGAGCAACTCAGAATGGCGGCTGAACTCCGTGACGAAGCTTTGGTCAGCAACGTCGCTTGGGATGTCGTAGAAGACCTTACTACAGAGGTGGGAGCGCGAATGCCGGGTACGCCATCTGACGCTAAGGGTGTTGAATGGATGGAACAGCGTTTCCGCGACTTGGGTTTTGATAAAGTCACCTTAGAGCCTGTTGAATACCCACTTTGGGAACGTCATCATGAAGTCGCCAACGTTGTAGCGCCATTTGAGCAGCCACTGGCGATTACAGCGCTAGGCGGTAGTGTTGGCACCGATGGCGCTTTAGTTGCCCCAGTGGTGTATTTCGCAACCATTGATGAGCTTCAAGAAGCTGCCGATGAAGAGGTTGAGGGAAAAATTGTCTTTATCAATAAACGCATGGAAAAGACGATTGACGGCAGTGGCTATGGACCAGTAGTTGCTGGACGCAGCGGCGGTGCTAAAGTGGCCGGCGCCAAGGGTGCGGTAGCCGTGTTAATTCGAAGTGTCGGCACCGATAGTGACCGCTTCGCCCATACCGGAATGATGCGCTATGACGATGACATACCGAAGATTCCTGCGGCGGCACTGTCTAATCCTGATGCGGATCAAGTGGAACGTTTGCTTCAGCGAGGAGCCTTAACGGTATCTATGGACATTTCAGCCGGTTTCACTGGGACCTACACGGGTCATAATGTGATTGCTGAAGTAACAGGATCTCGCTGGCCTGACGAAATTATCGTGATCGGTGGCCACCTAGATTCATGGGACTTGGGTACGGGTGCTCTAGACGATGGTGCGGGAGTAGCGGTGACTACTGCGGCGGCTCATCGCCTATTGGCAGATGACGCACGACCGGGGCGTACAATTAGAGTAGTAGCCTTTGCCAACGAAGAGCAGGGTCTAATTGGCGCGTATCAGTACGCGGCGGCACATGAGGATGAAATCGAGCAACACTTCCTTGGCTCTGAATCAGACTTCGGTGCAGGTCGGGTATGGCGTTATGATACCAATGTGAGTGATGCACTTCTCCCGTCATTTGAGCAGATTTTTCCAATTTTAGAGCCTTTGGGAATAGAGCGTGGTGGACTAACTTCTGGCGGTGGTCCTGATATCATCCCGTTGCAGCAGCTCGGAGTTCCAGTCGTTCGTTTGAGCCAAGACGGTACCGACTACTTTGACTACCATCATACGGCCAATGATACCCTCGATAAAATCGATCCTGAAGCGCTCAATCAGAACGTTGCGGCCTGGATTACCTTGGTCTATTTAGCGTCACACATACCGGCTGAGGCGGACTAAACTGCTGCTGTCAACGAAGGCTTATAACAAAAGGTTACAGTAGTAGCTCAAGATTGTATTTATAAGGTTATAAGCTTTCGTTTATTGTTACTACCATAGATGATTGGTAGAGACAGTAAAAATGGACTTAGCAGCGATTAATAAAACCCTACGACATGAATCTCCTGCGGTAATTATCCGCTGGGCGATGAGTGTCAGTAAGCGGCCAATCGCGACTACGAGCTTCGGCAAAACCTCTTCCGTGCTTATTCATGCCTTGCAAAGCGAGCTTCCAAAGCTGCCTTTGATTTGGGTGGACCACGGCTACAACGTGAAGCACACGTATCAGTATGTTGAAGAAATAATCAAACGATTCAATCCCAATCTGCAAGTTTATACGCCTCGAGTTACAACCGAGCGACGACTTGCCGTAACGGGTGGTGTGCCCATTCCTGAAGATAGCGAGGCTTTTTCTCGCTTCACCCACGAGGTAAAACTCGAGCCCTTCCAGCGAGCGATTGATGAGTATCAGCCTGATATTTGGTTGGCTGGAATTAGTCAATATGAGACGAATTACCGTAAAACACTTGATATTGTCTCGATTGATCACCGTGGTCTAATACGAGTGGCGCCTTTCTTTTATTGGCATCAACGTGACATTGAAGCGTACATCCAACGTCACAATTTGCCTTCACCCAAGCACTATTTCGATCCAACCAAACTCAGCGATAGCGCTGAGTGCGGTCTTCACAAAGTCAGTTAATTTCACTAATACCCTCGAGGACTATTCGGGGGTAATCATCAATTGATACTCATTACCGCTGTTGAGTATTGGCAGCGCATCGCCAGTCGCCCATGCACGATGGCCAATTCGATAGAAGGGGGAGAATGGATTCCCTGATTGTCCGCCTGGCATGTTATAGAGCCCCTGACTCTCCATACTTGGCGTAACCACAATGCGTTCTGACGCTCCCAAACTTCCGTATTGGACTAGGGGCATGTTGGTGGCTCCATTCAAAGGTATGTCTTCCATATCCAGAAAACCTCTTAGAATATCCGGCAACGCTGACGAAAGCGGGTGCGCGATAGTCACCCCATTAACGTTACGCCACTGAGCACGCTCCGTTAAGTTACCATTTTCATCTAACCAGGATTGGCTAACCTCATCGAAGATTGCCAGCTCATAGTCCTTCCACGATGACATCCCAGAAGGTAAAAAATGGGCGGGTTGATCTTGAACTAACTGCCAAACCGTGTCTTCACCACGACTTATTCGGGCAGCCTCTCGCTCGCTTAGATTTGCGTTGTACTCCGAGTTCAGCCATTGACCAATGCGCTGATAGACATCGGAAATCAGTGCCGTCCTAAACTCTGCCACCAAAGACATTCCCATTTCTGAGGCTTCAGCTCTTCCGTTCCATTTCGCTAACGCTTCGAGGGCGGATTGGTGCCGAGTTTCAGGTGATTCTGCTAGTCGCGAAGCGAGATGCTCTGCCCAGCGTTGGTAAAACAGCGCGCGATCATCATAGGCAATCGCAAATAAATCGAATTCATCGGCATTTTCCAAGCTACTCAAATTATCTCGAATTTGCATGGATCGCGCCCCAAGATCATAGGCATCTGAGCCAATTTTCTGCAGCATCTCGCCACTTACCACTTTGGCATTCGCGGTCCAAATTTGCCCGCTTTCTGGGTTGATGACGGCTGGGTAGTCGGTGACTTCAAGTTGCTCACCCCAGCTGATATCCGCTACCTGCCACGCAATCGGTAAGCCATAGTCAATCGCTATGCGCTGCGGAATATAGCCGCCGATCGTCCAGCCGATACTCCCATTGCTGTCGGCCATAGCACAGTTTTGCGGTGGAATGCCGGCCTGATTACAGACGATTTTGGCTTCATCTACGTTGGTAGCATGTTCCATTTCAAGCAGGTTTAAATTCACCGCTTTAGATTCATGCGCCAGCCAGCGCGTAGCATAGAGAACTTCGTCTTCGGTATTTAAGATTGGCCCCCAACGGGTGAGCTGAATATCCTGCTCAACAGCGGTGCCATCGGCCAAGCGAATTTTCTCAGTTTGAATTTCAATAGCTTCCCAGCCACTGTTGGTTCGGTAGGCTGATTTGTCTTCATTGAGTTCAAGTTTAATGAGGTCACTCCAATCACCATAGGAGTTGGTAAATCCCCAGGCCACCAAGCTATTCGATCCAGCCACGATTAATGGCGCACCAGGAAGGCTTACACCGACCATTGGTACAGCGTTACCGGCTTGGAAACTGACCCGATACCAGGTATTGGGTACTTGGATACCTAAGTGCATATCGTTAGCTAGAATGGCTTTGCCCGTTGAGGTTCTGTTACCAGCAATGGCCCAATTATTACTGCCAATAGCGCTAAACTGCTCCACGTTAATGGTTTGTTCGGCAATATCGGTGTTAACGGATAAATCAATAATTTCTGCAGAAGGCGTAGCTGGAAATTGATAATCATAATCGCTTAACGGTGCTTCCCATTGAGAAAAAATAGGCGCAATGAAGGCATGCAATTCACTAGGAGCCGAGGAGTAAAATTTATCACGGATACGGTCAAATGAGGCTTCTTCATCATTGAGTTGAACCCACATCGAAAAACTCACTAGGAAGCTATCTTCGTTTAACCAAGGTTGTGGCGCCTGCCCTAATAACCAATATTCAGGTGGACGGATACTCAGTTCGCTCAGCCCCTGATTAACGCCCTGAGTGTAGGCATCGGCTATGCGTAAATGGTGACTTGGTAGTGCCGCCACCGCGGCACGAGCCTTTTCTCTGAGTAAATGAGAGCGATAGCGCTTATCACGGTTGATTGCCATCTCGCCAACCAGTTCGCTTAGCTCGCCAGCTGATGCCCGTCGCAATAAATCCATCTGGAAAAATCGTTCTTGAGCATGAAGATATCCCATCGCGAAAGCGATATCCTGTCGCGACTCCCCTTCGATATGCGGGACACCATAGCTATCGCGGCTAATAGTTACCGGGGCGCTGATATAATTTGAGTTAACCGTGCCAGTTAACTTTGCTGTGGATAACTGACCGAGGATAAATAGTGAAGCAGTTGCCAGTAATATAACTAGCGCTATGGGGAGTAGGATACGTAGTAGTATTTTTATCATAATTGAGGAGGTACCATATATTCACATTGACGCCTTTATATCTATAACAGAGGGTAGGCTAGCCAACTGGGTTATTATGGATATAATTAAACCACATGCTTCAGCCATAAACGAGGACTACAACCTTGCTAATACGAATTAGCAATGTTTATCGGCTACGTAGCGCAGAAAGCATTGCGAAGCATCAATTTCAATAATTCTCATCTGACAAAGGGGGCCTTAATGGGCTTACTCAACATTGATATTGATAAAGAAATTCAAGCGCATAAGAAGCAACTCGAGAAGCTCGAAGCTCTAAAACAAGCCCAAGCAGATAAATTGAAGGGCATCGAAGAGTTTAGTAAGGTGATGCTGCAACTGGCTACCAAGTATGGTTTGTCCGAAGTTGATTTGCTCAGCGCCAAGGGCGATCGATTCTTGAGCGTGATTAAGGCGGCAAGTAAACAAAAGAACCCTCCGAAGTACGTGGCTAAGTTGGCGGCTTTTTTTGCCGATAATCCGCAGTTGAAAGTAGGGGCGTCTAAATCGCCGTCTAAGGTTAAAAAAGCGGCTAAGAAAAAGCGTGTCAGTGACGAACCTAAGGTACCGGTTGGGCGTTATAAAAACCCTCACACCGGCGAAGTGATTGAGAAGCTAAAGCGGGCGCCAAAAACATTGAAAGACTGGTCCAAGCAATATGGCGATGACATGCTGCTAAGTTGGAAAATTTAACGCTCATTGTTAGTAATGACCTTTAAATAGAACGGAGCGCAATACGCTCCGTTTTTTATTAATACGAGATTGCGATGCACCGATCAATTTTATATGGCCTGCTAGCAGTATTGCTTTGGTCTACCGTTGCAACGGCCTTTAAGTTGGCACTCAAAGATTTTTCAGTGATTCAGTTACTGGCGTTATCGGTGAGTATTTCTGCGGTCGTACTATGGGTCGTAGTCTTAGCTTCTTCGTCTAGAGCAAATATTCGACCTACCTTCAGAAAGCGCTTTAAGTTACTGGCACTGGCAGGCCTGCTAAATCCTGCGACGTATTACCTAGTGCTCTTTGAAGCTTATGATCGCCTTCCTGCACAGATTGCCCAACCGGTGAATTACACTTGGGCTATCGCGTTCTCATGGCTAGCGGTTCCGTTTTTAAAAAAGCCACTTCGACGGGTAGATAAAATAGCGAGTGTCTTGGGTTATTTGGGAGTGGTTGTGATTGCCCTACAAGGGAAGTCTCCGGCCGACTTTGATATTGATCTGTTAGGTTTGTCCCTTGCGCTTTTTAGTACACTCCTCTGGGCAGGATATTGGCTACTTGCAACAAGGATTAGCGGCGATGCGGTAGTCAATCTAGCGATAAGCTTCAGCGTTGCCGTCCCATTAGTTTGGTCTATGGTGCTCTATTCTGGAGAGGTGTGGCCACAGAACCCATCTTACCTAAGCGTGATCTGGGTAGGCCTATTCGAAATGAGTATCACCTTTTTGTTATGGCAAAAGGCGCTTTCGAGTGCGGTGAATGTCTCTAAGGTGGCCAACTTAATTTTCTTGTCACCTTTTATTTCTCTGATATTGATCGGGGTAATTTTGGGTGAGCAACTTCACTTAACAACGTTCGCAGGCTTAGCGTTAATTCTCGTAGCAGTAATCTGGCAGCAACGCAGCAAAACAACCTAGTTCTATACCCGCTGCAATAACGGTGATGACACTCAAATTGTATTAGCGTGTCAGCGGTTGGTTACATTACATAGCAAAATTAAGCTCAGTGATCTACGGTAGTGAAAAGCGCTTTTCTAGCTAGAGTGGGTTGGCATCCATAGCCTCAATGATTAGCTGAACTTTAGCCTTAAGCCTATTCGCATTAGCCGGCCCCATTCTTATCATAAGCTTATCCACATCGGATAAATTCTCTAAACGAGGATCGGCGAATTTGTAGTAGACCGATGGTCTTACGAGTTCGATATTACCTGCAACCTCCGGTGCATCGACGATACGCTCCAGCGCTGTTCGAAGGGCTTGGTCAAAACTCGTCTGTACGCCTAATTCAGCATAAGCCTCCTCAAGACGAGGCGACCAGAAATGGTAGAGTTCGATAGCGGTATCTTCGTCCACATATTCAATGGCGCTGATGACGGTATCGTAGCGAGCAAAGTTATTCGAAGATAGCTCGATGCGTCCAGGTTGATTCTCGGTTAAAAATGCGCCATCGATTACCTTATTAGTGATAGGGCGATTCTTGAACATGAGCTCGCCGCGCGAAAGCGCATCCACCATGGCTACCATCTTACGGAGGATCTGAGTAGGTATCAGCCAGTCAATGACGGGGTGGGCCGGGCCAAGTTGGGCAATACTCAGGGCGAAGGGTTCGTCACTCTGATTTATTGGGACAGGTTGCGGCTTGGTTGCAATTACTTCGGCTTCGATAAGGTCTTCCGGTAACGTGCTCTCTGGCTCAGCGCTGACTTCAGGCTGAGCTGGCGTTTCGATGGGAGGCAGGTCCGCTGCTAATGTGGGCGGCTTGTCAACTTCGGTTGATTCAATCGGCGCAGGTTTATCCTCGTTGAGGACGAATAATGTTATTGCTGCAATCGCTACGACGCCGATAGTAAAGATAAGAAGCGGCTTTTTATTGGTGACGCTTTGCTCGGTCATAAGATGCCTTGTTGTTGGGGCTACAGTTCTTTAAAGTGTAAGTTGGCTAATGCTATCGTAATATAAGCATTAATGCATAGTTTCACGGTATTTTAGATAATGTTGCGGAGATTTATTGAGAAATCGCCGAACGTTTTTTCATCTCAGGTCACTCAGGCGACCCTGAGAATTTTCGGAGTTCTGTCAGTATGACAATCGAAAGCACCAGAAATTCCATGAGTATTCGTCGTGCAACTCAAGATGATGTTCAGTCCTTGGTCCATTTTAACCAACAGATGGCTTGGGAAACAGAGCAAAAAAAACTTGATACAGCGGTGCTGAACGAAGGCGTGTCGGCCGTCGTGAATTACGATGATAGGGGCTTCTATTTAGTTGCCGAAGCTCACAACCAGGTTATCGCCTCGTTGATGGTGACGTTTGAGTGGAGCGATTGGCGTAACGGTTTCTTTTGGTGGGTTCAAAGTGTTTATGTACTCCCAGAATTTCGGCGCCAAGGGTTGTACCAACAACTTTATGCCACGGTGCAGGAGTTGGGCGCTAACGCTGGGGCCATTGGATTTAGGTTGTACGTAGAAAAAGAGAACCAAGTTGCACAAAAAACGTATCAGAGTCTGGGCATGACAGTGTGTGACTATGATATGTATGAAGCGATGGCGGCTGGTTCATCGGCACAAAAATAATATAAAGGAGAGACTATGAGCTGGGTAATTTATGGTGCAACGGGATATTCAGGTGGCTTATTAGCCGAACGAGCTGCAGAGGCAGGTCTTAAGCCGCTATTATCGGCGCGCAATGAAGCGAAGCTGAAAGCCGTTGCACAGCGCCTAGGACTGGACTATCAAGTTGCGGATGTTAATGACAGTGCGGCACTGACGGAGCTGGCGACTAACACTTCGGTGATCGTTAACTGTGCAGGTCCGTTTTCGGCTACGGCTAATCAAGTTATCGCTGCGTGTATCGCAGGTAAAGCTCACTACATTGATATCACCGGTGAGATGTCAATTTTTGAATATGTTCAAACACCGGAGATTACTGAAACGGCCAAAGCAGCTGGAATTGTAGTATGCCCAGGAGCCGGATTCGACGTCGTCCCCACAGATTGCCTCGCGGCAACGCTGGCGCAAAAGTTGCCATCGGCATCCGAGCTTCAGTTAGGTTTTGCGGGTAGCAAGCAATTAAGTCAAGGTACAGCGAAAACCACCGTAGAGGGTCTCGCAAAGGGAGGTTGCTCTCGTGTTGACGGCGAACTTCAGTCTGAACCGGTCGCCCAACATACTGCTGAAGTTGACTTCGGTGGAGCGGTTGGTAAGAAGTTTGCGATGACGATTCCCTGGGGTGATATTAGTACGGCTTATAGCAGTACCAAAATCCCGAATATCAAGGTATTCGTACCTGCATCGAAAGCGACAGCGGACAAGGCAAGAGGAGCGTATAAGCTTCGTTGGCTATTTGGCTTGAAGTTGGTGCAGAATTTTCTAAAGCGCCGCATTGAGAAGACTGTAGTGGGTCCCGATGCCAATGCACGGGCAAACTCTAGGATGCAACTTTGGGGCAAAGCGACCGATGCTCAAGGAAATGCCGTGGAAGCAACTTTCTCAACGCCGAATGGCTATGAACTGACCATTACAGCACCGCTGGCTATTGCAGAATACCTAGCAAAAGGCGTTGAGGTAAGTGGATCAATGACGCCATCTCAGCTTATGGGTGCAGACTTTGTCTGGAGCCTACCCGATGTTGAGGAAATCAACTGGCGTTAGATTAAACTGCCGAGTTAGGAATCGGGGAGTATAGGTTCCCCGATTATCTGCCTTAAGCTTAGAGCTCTTAGATTCGTTACTCTTAACTACATAGTTCTTAACATCAGAACTTCGTAAATAAGCGCTTTACATGTCAAAGCGCTTAAGCGAGCTTAAACTTAATTTGGCGCTTCTCAGTATCAACCTTGGCAAGCTTTACTGAAATTGGCATGTCGAGATGGTAGAAGTTGTCATTATAGGTGGCACAAAGCCTCCAACCCTCAAACTGGAAAGTCGATTTTTCTCCTCGTTTTGGCTTGAGTTCAACAAACCCTTCAAGCCCCATTTCATCTAATCGAATTGCTAATCCAGCCTGACTAACTTGAGTAATCGTCGCCTTATACTCACTCTTTTGGTCGAGCTGTTGATGGGCAAACTGGGTTTTCAGGGTGAGATCGATCGTGTTACTAGCCTGACGACCGCGAACAATATCACCGTTGAGCTTCTCCAGGTCTACCCCATTGATAAGCTCATCAAAGTCACTACTATTCGTCAAAATTTGATCGATGATTAAGTGGTTGAGTAGATCAGCAGCCCTGCGAATCGGGGAGGTCACCATTGCGTAGTGCGTGAAGCCGAGACCAAAATGCCCCTCAGACTCCGCGGCAATCTTGCTAGGCTGTAACCATCGAACTAGCACTGAACGTAAAGGGATATCGGCATCTTTATAAAGTGCTTCCTGCATCAGTGAGACAAACTCATCAAGATTGGCGGGAGCTTTCGCTTCTTCGCCCCAGTAATGTTTAAGGAGTTGTTTCAGGTCGCCAATTCGTTCGGTTCTAAAGCCACCGTGATTATTGAAAAAACCGCGTCCATTAGCAGCTAACCATGTGCCAGTGTGACGATTCGTTAACAACATGAATTCTTCAATGAGGCGCTGCGAGGTTAATCGAGGCGATAGCGCGATGTTGCTAATCTGTTGCTGTTCATTAAGTTCGAAGTGATAGTCTGGACGTTCGCTGATGTCGACCGCTACACTAAGGCGATGTTGGCGAACCGCTTGGTAACAGTCTGCTAAGCGCTTAACAGGCTCCGCAATATCGGGAGCTAACGCATCGGTCTGTCCGTTTAAGAATAACTCTACGTCGGTGTAGCTCAGCTTAGCTTGTGACTTAATGGAGCCCTTATAGAGCTCGAAACTCTGTACTTCGCCGTCCGAACTAATTGCGAATTCTGCAATGAGTGCATCGCGTTGTTCGTCAGCTAACAGTGAAAATTTCTCCTGCGACAAGCTAGGAGGCATCATATGGACGACCTGGCCAGGTAGATAATGGCTGGTACTTCGGGTAACTAAACTTTCAAGAAGTGCCTTGTTAGTCTTGAGTGTTGCTGCCGGGTCGGCGATCGCAACGAGTAAGCGGAAGCCATCGTCGGTAGATTCGACAAAAACGGCGTCATCAAGGTCGCGAGCATGAGCTGAATCGATGGTGACGAATTGGGTTTCGGTTAAATCTTTGCGAGATGAACTGACATCCTTCTCAAGTGATTCGATCTGCGCTAGGGTCTCGTCAGACCAGTCTGTTTCGATCGACATCTTCTTCAGGGTGTACGCACGGAGATCAGCGAGAATACTCTCATTCCCAAGCCTATTCATGGCAACGGCCTGACTCTTCCCTTCTAACTTGGTGGGATGGCGCAGAAGCTGAGCTTCAACAAGTGTGCCGGCTTTGAGCCCGCCACGTTTATTGGGTGGGACGAAGAACCAGCGATTAAACCGAGCATCGTCACACTCAATGAATAGATGCTTACCGCGGGTAACCACTCGGCCGAAGAATTGTTTAAATTCACTTTTGACTAGACGCTCTAACTTAGCCTCTTGGTCACCACGGCTATTTTCGACAATTTCGTACTCAATCTCATCGCCTGGTAGAAGTTGCTCCATCAGCGGTGGTGCGAGAAACACTTGCCCACCTTCCTGAGTGGAAACAAAGCCGAACTTCATTGGCGTTGCTTTGACAATTCCTCGGTCGAGATTACGACTTGCGCGAATGTCTTTCTTGAGCGTTTTTAGTTGTTGGAGCGTATCAAGATTTAGCATAGTGGTGGTGTAGAATTCCCTAGTAATCGGCTAATTCAGTGCCGAGTTTGAGACGCTCAAACTTAATTAGAGCGAAATTTATCAGCCTATTTTAACAGCAAATACAGTATAGTGTTTCCATAAAATATAAAAAAAGGAGTAACTAATGGATCTTCGCTCAAAAGTCATATGGATTACCGGTGCAAGCTCGGGAATTGGTCGTGAATTGGCTATTCAGCTATCACTTCGTGGGGCCAAACTCATCCTTACCGCTCGCCGAGAGGAACAACTCGAGGAAACTCGTCAACTCTGTGTTAATAGTGAACAACATCAGCTTCTAAGCTGCGACCTCAATGATTACCACCAGGCAGCTGAATGGGCCGAGCGAGCCATTGCCTTGCATGGGCACATCGATATTCTGGTGAATAACGCCGGTGTAAGTCAGCGAGGTGGTGTGGTTGATACTCCTATCGAAGTTGATGAAGCGCTTATCCGGCTAGATTACCTGTCTCTTGTTGCCTTGAGTAAAGCGGTGATGCCGCACTTTATCCAGCGAGAATCAGGGTATTATGTCAATATTTCATCGGTTGCGGGCAAGTTAGGTGCGCCAATGCGAACGTCCTATTCCGGCGCTAAACATGCGGTTGTCGGATTCTCGGATTCGCTTCGCTTTGAGCTGTTTCCCTACAACATTAAAGTGACGGTTATTTGCCCAGGATACGTTCAAACTCCAATCGCAGCGAGCGCGCTGAATGAAAAGAACGAGGCGGCGAAGATGCATGACCCTGATATCGAGAACGGCATGCCAGTTTCTACCGCCGTGCGAAAGATCATTCGAGCCATGGAAACGCAAAAGAATGAAGTGCTAGTAGCATCGGGTATGCCATGGTTGGGCTACCATCTTCGTCGACTATTGCCCAACAGTTTTCCTACCTTGATGACTAAGATGGTCAAGCCAAAGAAACAGTAGCGGCTATTATTCGGGTGCTATGAGTTCAACTTCTAGCTCATAGCGCTGCTCGTCGCGGATAAGGCTTAGCGATAGGATATCGCCATATTTATGTTGTTCTAAGGCCCCTAATAGATCATCCGATGAGCGCATTAATTCGCCATTAATAGCTACTAACACATCGCCAAGTTGCAGTCGGCCATTGGGATCTCTGCTCAGCCCTCGAATTCCTGCGATGTCGGCACTTAAATTAGGTGTCACTCGGGCAATAGCGATGCCATCAATATTTAGTCTTCTTAGCAGCTGTGGTGGCGCTAATTCAATACCGAGTACAGGTCTCTGTACCCGACCATACTGAATTAATTCGGGGATCGTGGCGTTAACGATATTGACAGGAATTGAAAAGCTAATTCCCGCGCTCGCACCCGAAGGACTGAAGATTGCGGTATTTACGCCAATCAACAGTCCAGCTGAATTAAGTAGCGGGCCACCCGAGTTACCGGGGTTAATTGCAGCGTCGGTTTGAATGACATCGCGAATAGTACGGTTACTTGGGGACTCAATAATTCGATTCAGAGCACTTATTACACCAGTGGTTAGCGTGGTGTCTAAGCCGAAGGGGTTGCCGATGGCAATGACTTTCTGGCCTACTCGTAATCTTTTAGAATCACCCCTAGTGATAGGTTTAAGAATATTTTCAGTAATATTTATCTTTAGTACCGCTAAATCGCGTTCAGGAGCGATACCGATGAGTTGAGCAGGGTAGTCGTGGCCCTGATAGCTAATAACTATTTGATTCGCGCCATCGATGACATGGAAGTTGGTAACAATATGACCATTCTCATCCCATACGAAGCCGGTCCCCGAACCCGCCGTAGCTTGGTATACACGGCGACTAAAGAGGTCGCGACGCAGGGTGCGATTCGTTACGAATACCACTGAATCTCTGGTCGCTTCATAGACTTCGATCGTATTCGCTTCGTCACTCGTTAAAGCTGGGTAGGCGTTATCCGCGCTAGCGAGTGAGCTCGCGGTGATTAGTATGAGAATTAATAATTTGAAGCGGACGTCTATTCTCATTTTTGAGTTAACAGCGCGTCAGTATTGACCCGAGTGGCTATTCGCTCAATCTGGTCAGAGCTAACAGGCTCAGATAAGAGGTTGCCCTGAATATAATCACATCCTAACGTCGAAAGAATGAGCATTTGACCCGGCGTTTCAACACCTTCCGCAACAACCGTAAGTTTTAATGTATGCGCTAACATCAAAATGGCATCAACAATTCCAGTGCTTTCAGAGCTGTGCTCGAGGTCCGAGATAAATGACTGATCGAGTTTTAACGTGTCGAGCTTAAATTTTCGCACGTAGGAAAGTGATGAATATCCGGTACCAAAGTCATCGATCGCCACACGAACGCCTAGACTTCGAACCTCTGCAACCGACTCAGCGATGTGGTGGTGATTACCGATCATTATGCTTTCCGTAATCTCTAGTTCTAGCAGGCTTGGGTCAATCGGAGCTAAATTGAGCGCTGCCTGAATATCATGGACGAAATCAGGATGCATAATTTGCGCTGGTGAGATATTTACGGCGATACTCAGTTCAATCCCATCCTGACGCCACGCGTCTAGTTGCTTGATAGCTTGTCTAAGTACCGAATTACCTAGCGTTCTAGCTTGGCCCGTATCTTCTGCGATACCAACAAATTCCAAGGGTGAAATGGGCCCTAGCCGCGGATGGTGCCAGCGTGCAAGCGCTTCGACAGAATCAATGACACGCGTTTTAAGCTGCTGCTTTGGCTGGTAAACCAGGAACAACTGGTTGCTAGCAATGGCATCACGTAAGTCATGTTCAAGTTCAAAGTTACGACTTAAGTTATCCATCGTCTCAGGGTTGTACTCGGTGAGATTCGATCCGACAAGAGTCTTCGAAACCTGCATTGCGTTATTTGCGGCGCGAAGAAGGCTTGCGACATCGCTACCGTGATCTGGCGCGAGACTTAAGCCGGCAGCAACCAAAAGACTAACCTGTTCATCTCGATAGGGGATTGGCTCGCCGACGATGGTAAGCACTTTTTGTGCTAACTCACCAATCGAACTCAATCGTGGATGTTGGATGACAATGGCAAACTCGTCACCGCCGATACGATAAACCTTATCGAAATGCGCTTTTAGGCGCGTGGCGGTCTCGCGAATCAGCATGTCACCGAGCTGATGTCCATATGACTGGTTGTATGTCTTGATACGGAGTAGGTCAATGACGATGAGCCCGGTTATCTGGCCATCAAATAGCGCGTCTTCGATTAATTGAGTTCCCGAATTCATAAGTGAAACTCGGTTCGGACAGAGTGTCATTGAGTCTTCGCTGGCTTGAACCTGCAATTGAGTAGATTTTTCTTGTACAAGTTCTTCCAAGTAGCTGCCGTAGTTCTTGAGTTGAGCCTCTCGCCCCTCAATGGCTTCCAGCATGATGTTAACGCTGCTTGCAAGGCGCCCAAATTCATCCTGACGGGTGGTGTCAAAGCGGTAGTTGAAAGTACTATTTAAGGCAATCTTTTCAGCGCGGTCTGATAAATGACGAATTGGCTTTAACGTTAAATTATCGAGCAGCTTTATCAGCAATGGAGACGCTAAACCAGCGATAAGTATCATTCCCAGCACGATGGCAATGGCGCGATTGAGCCAGTCCTGTTCATCAATAGGAGTGAAAATATAGCGCAGTTCACCTATTTTCTCACCCTGATAGTTAATGTCCACTAACTGTTGGATATCAGTGCTGGCGGGAGTGTAACCCTCTGCAGAAGCCTTGACGATGATATTTTTCGAACCATCAAAAAGCGTTGTGCAGCCTTTACCAGCTTGGCTTAGGAGTATCTGCTGAAGTTCGTTAGACTGAAAGCTTTCGGGATTTTCGAAGTAGCGCTGTGCAGCAAGCTGCATCACGGCTATCCGCTCTTCAATTAAACTTTGCTGGATCCGTTTAAGGCCTAGATAATCGTTGATCAAAAAAGCGGCAGACAGCATGGTGATTAGACCAAACAATACGCTAGTCAGAATGAATGCTTGGTGGGCTTTAACGGATAGCTTTTTCATGAGTTCATGTTGCTGATCAAATTTGATCGACAGTTTATTTACCTAATATTAATTCCTGTTAAGACTTTAACATAAAGTTGGGGGCTTGCTAGTAGATGTTTGTATTTCGACAACTAATTCAATGTCTTTCCATCCATGCTAATAATTCCGTATGGTCGCTAAAGAACAGCGTGTTGGGAAACCGGTGTTGTTCTGCCTGAGTAAGTTGAGTATGAAGCCCGATACTATTCATCCCCGCTGCATCGGCAGCCACAAGGCCAGCCTCGGAATCCTCGATCACTAAACACTGTTTTGGATGAGTGTTAAAATAATCGCTAGCCTTTAGAAATAAATCAGGAGCTGGTTTAGAACGAGCGACATCATGTGATGAAAAACGGACTGGAAAGTAGTTGAGTAAATGCGTTTGGCCCAAGGTCAAACTCATTTTTTCATGACTGCCCGATGAGGCAATGCACATTTTAGTGGGAGAACTCTGAAGTCGTCGCACAACTTTGTCGCAGCCAGGGAAACTCAAGTTGGTTGTACGGAACTGCTCGAAGGTTTCCCGCTGCATCGTTTCCAGAAAGTGAGTAGGAAGGTCTAATCTATATTGATTAATGGCTTCTCTAAGGCGTTCGGAAAGGCTTCTGCCGCGAAAAAATCGCTCGGTATCTTTCAAGTCTAAAGGCCATTCGTAGCGCGAGAGATGTTGGTGCAATACATTATTCGCAACACGCTCGGTATCTACTAGAACGCCATCACAATCAAAGATAACTAAGTCAATATTCTGCATTCACTGGTCCACATTAATGACATAGCGGTGAACTATCGTTTCTAACTGCGACGCGATTAGTTTTCCACCACGAATGTCGTCAAGGGGAACGAGTTGGGAAGGCTGTCGAGATAATAGGGTTTGCAAGGCGTTATCGGCATCCGCTTTATAGGAGAGGTGCCAGGCTTCTGGCTGCACGCCGCCGCGAAATTCTCGATAGGGCCGAAAGAAACCTTCGGCGCGGAGCTCATCAATATGAATCGCTAACCATGCGCCGAGTTTTTCGAACGGTCCACCGGGTTGATACTCTTCGGGTGTTAATTGAAGCTGATAGCCTTCCGGTACGGCAGCGGCGTCAAAAACATCAATGTCGGTTCCCCAGTGATGTCTAGAGAGCCCTGGAATGGCCGACCATTTCATGACGCAATCTAGCCACTCCTGATCCGTGAGTTCACCTGCCTTCTTTTGTGCACCATTAATATTGAAGGTGTAGGCAGGCGAATTCTTACGTTGCCATATTTGGACTTGTCGTTCTACCGAGCGAAATCCGGACGCAATGTGCAGGTCAATTCCCTCACGCGCAGCACGTTGGCGCAGTAACATAAACGCATGCTTGGTGTTGGGCGTTAGCTCATCAATGTTGGCAGTGCTCATATTTATCTCGCGATTGGTCTGTTAGCAACGATAACCAGTGCATGGTGTGATCGCAAGTATTGATGGTAGGCTTATTGCACCCAGTCATAAGTCATTATATGGTAGAGCGCATTCGGAGGAGGGGTTGATTTTGAGTAAAGTATTTATCTGTAGCCGCGGCGATATTGCGGCGAATAGTAATCTACAGGCTGTCCGAACGCTTATAGCTGAAGCATTTCCGGTATTGAAACCACTCCATCTAGAACAATTATTTTCGGGTGTACCCTGCGTGCTAAAAGTGGGCCAAAAGGAATCGTTGACCCAGCTCGTTCCGCGTTTTGAATCTCTGGGCTTGATTGTAGAAATTGTTGATAGCACGTCGCCGCTTAGAGCTTTGAATTTCGCTAAACTTAATTGGTTGAGTCTCCTACCTGAGGCGGGAAAGGTTGAAAAAGGATCGGCCGCCGATAACACACAGCGCTTCCGCGATGATCAAAATTCGAACGATCAAGCCGAATCTATAACAGCTCCTGAGCCTATGAGTGAGTCGACGGTAGCGCAGAGCCCGTCTACATTGGTAGCAGGCTCAGTGTCGCGCGAGAACGAGGTATTAAATCAATCAGAATCTGATGACATCTCCCTCGACTTTAGCTTCGAGGAATCGGCTGTCGACGTCAATTCAGATCAGGACGTAACCCCCGTTGAGAAATCTAAGGTTGATATCGACGCGCTCGCTAATTTGTCGCTGGGTATGGATGAGGATTTAGTTTTGAAATCACCGGTCTCGACGAGTAATTCACAGCAAGCTAAATCATCGGAATCATCGGAATCATGGGAATCATGGGAATCATCGGAATCATCAGAATCGTCGGAATCGTCGGAATCGTCGGAATCATCGGAATCGGTAGAAGTAGTTCAAGATTCAATGCTCGAAGTAGGCTCGTCAGCGGGTCTTGATTTTGAACTTGTTGATCACGCAAATCAAGAGGGTGCTCAATCAACAGCAGATGAAGATTTGCATCAGCCACCCCCACAATCGACTTCCTTTGACTTCAGTAATCTTAGCTTAGCACCGCTTGACGAAGGTGAGAGTAAGGGAGATGAAGACACCTCTGATGATGCTGAGGTGAAGTAGGCGACAATTTAACGCCTATTTAAATGAATCAAAAAAAAAGACGAGCCATTGAAGAGCTCGTCTTTTTAGTTAACTAACCGCTAACGTTTCAGGTAATAAATTACCCTTTGTATGCTGCGGCAGCTTTTAGGATTTCAGCGCGCGCAGTATCGGCATCAGCCCAACCGTCGATTTCAACCCATTTGCCATCTTCTAAGTCTTTATAGCGACGGAAGAAGTGCTCGATCTGCTGTGTAAGCAAGCTAGGAAGTTGTGATGCCTCAGTGATGTCAGCATATTCCTTAGAGAGCTTCTCGTGAGGAACGGCAACCAATTTTGCATCTTTACCAGCCTCATCAGACATGAGTAAGACACCAATTGGGCGGCAACGAATTACTGCGCCTGGAGCAACTGGGTAAGGGGTTATTACCAATACATCTACTGGATCGCCATCTTCAGAAAGCGTGTCATTAATATAACCGTAGTTCGCTGGATAGAACATTGGAGCGGTCATAAAACGGTCAACCATCAATGCATCAAAATCTTTGTCAATTTCGTACTTGATTGGCGCGTGGTTAGCTGGGATTTCAATAATCGCGTAGACATCGTTCGGTAAATCTTTACCTGCTGGAATTTTGGTATAGCTCATGGCCGTCTCTCTTTAAGTCACTTCAAAAAAATGAAAGGCCGAATTATACGCGTTCGAACAGTATTTATACAATGTTATCGGCGCAAAAAGCGGTGTTTATTACAGTTGAAGCCTGTTGGTGGTTTTGAAAATTGTTGGTATGACAGGGTATTCGTCGCCGAGTTTTGCGGTTGTTATCAGATTGTAACTGGTGAGATCGCGATTTACTGTTTAGTCTTATGAGCATGATGACATTTGTTCGTGCTTACCTCATTCGATTGGCGATGTATTGTCAGTTGAGTGCTATCGCCGTGGTGGCTGCAAGTCAAAGCTCTGAGGTGTTCGCCGATTCATTGGTAACTGAGACGCAGCCAATTCCTAGCGATACCACTTGGATTACAGAACTGAGTGAACTCACCCATGATCAGTTTGGCGACGGTTGGTGGTGGGATAGGTTTGACAGCTTAGAGTCTAATGCAATTGATGGATTGAATACTAACGCTGAGTTCCCTCGTCTTGTATGGCAACAAAATGCGGTGTGCCTCCTCGATTTTAGCGTGATCTTTAGTCAGGGGAGGTATCGCTGCGCCGATCGAGCAGATTATCTCAGTGGCGAAGTTAGGTGGCGAACGGTGGTTGATATGGCCGCCTTAAACAATCGTCACCATCGTGATTGGCGATTTGCTAGCCTGAACTGTCGTGATTACGAAACAGGCCCCTGTATTTTGGGCGTCACCGAAAATGGAACTGATGCCGTCTACTACGCAAGTTATAGTTTAGCTCAGCAGGATTGGTTCTCGAACGGTTTCGAGTTGGCACCTGGGCGCAATCAGGTTACCTGGTTCGACGACGATACGCTGTTGATAATGGATTCGGGATCACCGGATTTCACCAGTTCAGCGGGCTATCCGATGCGGCTAGAAAAGATTGATCGGGCGGGCTCACGATCCGTTTTGGTCAATTTCGCTAGTGACTCAATGGGCGGAACGGTGACCTGGATTGAAGGCGAACTTGTCCTCGTAGAATGGGTCGACTTTTTCGCTAGGCGCTACTTTCATTGGCGTGATGGTGAGTTCCATCCCTTGAACCTACCTCATGGGTCACGGTTAGTAGGTCGCTATCGAGATGGTTGGCTAGTTCAGACAGAATCATCGAAACAGCCTCGGAGCGATGACCTTATTTGGTGGCGGGAACAGGCAGAAAATTTTAACGCTGCAACCGTTGTTTATCGCCTATCACAAAGAGAGAAACTCCAACAAGTGGTCGCTACAGATAACGCTCTTTACCTGCTAACGAGTGCGGAGTTTAACGCACAATTATTAGTTGCTAGCGGTGAGCTTGTTAATGAACCTGAAGTTATCGCGGCAGCTCAGCTTGAACATTGGGTGGTGGAAACGGTCGTCGATGGTGGCCTAGTCGTGCGTAAAGAAACTCTGCTAACAGGGACTAGCCGCTGGCTAATATCTTCTGCAGCTCAGCGACAAATTGACCCGCCTAACTACACCTTGGATGTTGAGAATTTTAAGGCCGAACTCAGCTATGCTACCAGTTCTGATGGCGTGCTTATTCCCCTCTTGATAGTAACGCCAACTGCTAACATCGGAAACAAGCTCCCCACACTCATTGATGTTTATGGCGGTTTTGGTGTTTCTATCTCACCGGTTAATCACGCTATAACATCGAAGCTTTGGCTAGAGCGGGGCGGAAGGCTGGTGTATGCGGGTGTCAGAGGTGGAGGGGAGTATGGTCGATGGTGGCACCATGCTGGGCAGCGTAGGTACAAGAATCAAACGATTGATGATCTTATCTCGGTGGCGACATCTCTTGCCGACAGGGGATTGAGTTCGCCCCAACAACTCGCTTATCGAGGCGCGTCGAATGGTGGTCTAGTAGCCGCTGCGGCCGTCATTCGCGCTCCTCATGTTGTTGGTGCCGTGGTCTTGGAGGCCCCGTTAACGGATATGATGAACTATCATCGGACGCTTTCAGGCCCGAGTTGGTTGGTTGAGTATGGTAATCCTGAGAACCCCACCGAAAGCGCGTGGCTACTTGAGTACTCCCCGGTGCATAATATAAAAGATGACGAGGTTTACCCACCGATATTGTTGTTGGCAGCGAGAAATGATGATCGCGTTGATATCGCTCATTCCAGAAAATTTGCCCAACGTTTGTTCACGCTGGGACAACCTATTTTTTACGATGAGCGTGCTGTGGGCGGGCATTCAATAGCTGTTAGTGGCGCTGATATTGTAGCGAAGGAAGCGCTGATATTTAATTTTCTCTGGGAGATTTTAGCGGATGATGAGTAAAGAACAGGAACCCTGTGGATGGTGTCTTAGCGATCCGGTTTACCGCGATTACCATGATTCGGAATGGGGCGTCCCGCTATTTGATGAACGGCGGATCTTTGAATTCCTTCTACTAGAAGGTGTTCAGGCAGGTCTTAGCTGGATTACCGTATTAAAACGGAGAGACAACTACCGGCTGGTTTATGATAATTTTGATGCCAAAAAAATAGTAGCTTGGAGTGAAGAAAAGAAGCATAGTTTACTTCAGGATGCTCGTATCATTCGCAACAGACTCAAAGTCGAGAGCGCTCAGCGTAATGCCCGAGCATACTTGGAGATGCGCTCGCAGGGACTGTCATTGTCTCAGTACTTCTGGAACTTCGTTGATGGCGAGCCGATTCAGAATCGCTTTGAAGCACTGTCAGCTGTCCCAGCTGAAACACCATTGTCACAGCAAATATCAAAGGATTTGAAAAAACGCGGCTTTAACTTCGTTGGGCCGACAATAATTTACGCACACATGCAGGCGATGGGTTTAGTGAATGATCACTTACTCAGTTGTCCGAGGCATTCAGTCTGTGCAGAACTCAGGAGCTCGAAATAGTGAGATGGTTTACTTGTTTTGCGATATTAGTGGGTGTCATAGGGTGCGAGATGGGCACGGTAGGAATTACAGATTTCACGCCGTCGATATCGCATCAAATTGCAGCGGATGGCAGTAAACGATTTCGGTTTGAAGTGCATAAAGATATGGATAAAGAGGTAATTCGTAGTGCAAACGGACGATATGACGCTGCGCGTTTTGCTAGTGAATTCGATAATTTGCTTGAGAAAGAACTCAAAGATACACGTTACTGTAGGGATGGCTACTTCGTCATCGATCGCTTAGATCATCCCCGTGATGCCTTTATTTTTGGTGAGTGTAATGAAGGGGCGACGCCAGAAGACATCACCCGCTGGGGTGAGGCCTAAATATCGAAGATAGCGAGTTTCTTTGGCGTCAAATTGTGAGCCAGCTTCACATACACCGGTTGGCCATTTTCGTACGGAGGATAGTCTTCCCCTTGGATTAACGGTAAGAGGTAATCACGTCCCGCTTGAGTAATACCAAAGCCATCTTCAGAGATGAAGGATTTCGGCATGAAGCGTTCAACATTCGCGATGTCCTTTAAGGGTGCTGGAATAAAACTCCATTCGCCGTTTTCCATACGCTGAATAGCCGGCATGACCGAATTAAGTCCCTCAAGAGCGTACTCTATGGCCTTTTGCCCTGCTTGGAAGGCCAGGTCTACATCAGTCTTTGACGCGATGTGACGAGCCGAGCGTTGCAGGTAATCGGCGAGAGCCCAGTGATACTTGTATCCCAGTTCGCCCTTGATCAAGTTAGCTAAGACGGGTGCTACGCCACCGAGCTGGGCGTGACCGAAGGCATCAACCGAAGCTTCAGACGCAGCTAGGAAACTACCGTCACCGGTATGCGTACCCTCGGAGGCCACAATGGAGCAATAGCCGTAGGTTTCCACACAGAGCTTAACCTTGGCGAGGAACTTCTCTCTATCGAAGGCAACCTCTGGGAACAGAATAATGTGCGGAGCATCGCCTTCTTCCTGCTGAGCTAGCGCTCCGGCCGCAGCAATCCAACCGGCATGACGACCCATCACTTCCATGATGAAGACTTTGGTGGATGACTCGCACATTGAAGCGATATCAAGCGATGCCTCTTTGATGGAAACAGCGACATACTTTGCTACAGAGCCAAAACCCGGGCAGAAGTCGGTAATGGGGAGATCATTATCTACTGTCTTTGGAATTCCGATACATTGGATAGGGTAACCCATGGTTTCCGAGATCTGCGAGACTTTGTGGGCAGTATCTTGTGAGTCATTACCGCCGTTGTAGAAGAAGTAGCCGATATTGTGTGCTTTGAAGACTTCAATCAGACGCTCATACTCTGCACGACTTTCTTCAATGCTCCGTAACTTGAATCGACATGACCCGAAAGCGCCCGCTGGAGTATGACGCAGTGCTGCAATCTCTTCATCAGAATACTGATTGGTGTCGATCAATTCTTCGCGTAAAGCGCCGAGAATGCCATTTCGACCAGCGTACACGGTTCCGATTTTATCGGGATGTTGACGAGCGGCTTGAATGACACCACAGGCCGTGGCATTGATGACGGCTGTGACGCCACCTGACTGAGCATAGAATGCGTTTTTGATTGTCATGTCGACAATGTTCCTGTTAA
Organism: uncultured Umboniibacter sp.; assembly: GCF_947497555.1. Lineage (NCBI taxonomy): Bacteria > Pseudomonadati > Pseudomonadota > Gammaproteobacteria > Cellvibrionales > Cellvibrionaceae > Umboniibacter > uncultured Umboniibacter sp. Next base: position 162,523 of record NZ_CANMGY010000004.1, on the reverse strand, counting down.
AAGTGTGGAGGGTTGCTATTCTAACGACTTTTCTCACCGTTTGCATGGGGCAAATAACAGGGTATTCTAAGCGATGTCACTTAGCGAGATGGCCTCATTGTCAATTCAGCAATGGTTTTTATCTTGATCAAATCGTAGGAACAGCAATGCACATACACATTTTGGGGATTTGCGGCACGTTCATGGGCAGCTTGGCGATTTTGGCCAAGGAACTCGGTTATCGAGTGAGTGGCTGTGACCAAAATGTCTATCCGCCGATGAGCACTCAACTTGAGGATGCCGGTATTGAGCTTATTCAGGGGTACGATGTATCTCAGATAGCGCTCCAGCCGGATATATTCGTCATTGGCAACGCTATGAGCCGAGGTAACCCTTTAGTAGAAGAGATTCTAGAACGTGGTTTGCGCTATACCTCAGGGCCGCAATTTTTGCATGAGCACGTATTACCGGAACGTTGGGTCATAGCGGTCTCCGGGACGCATGGTAAGACCACTACCGCCACCATGGTTGCCAGCATTCTTGAATTCGCCGAAATGTCTCCCGGCTTCCTAATTGGCGGAGTTCCTTTAGGCTTCGAGCGCTCGGCACGACTCGGCGAGTCACCATTTTTCGTCGTCGAAGCCGATGAATATGATTCGGCCTTCTTCGACAAACGCAGTAAATTCGTCCATTACCAGCCCAGAACACTCATCATTAATAATTTGGAATTCGACCATGCCGATATCTTCGCAGATTTAGCAGCGATCCAGCGGCAGTTTCACCATGTGATTCGCTTAGTACCTCGTTCGGGTCAAGTGATTTACCCTGCGAAGAGTAAAGCTATTGCTGAGGTAATAGACCAAGGATGCTGGTCAGAGCAGGCGCAGCTAGAGAGTAATGATGGCTGGGCTAGCAAGCTTATCAATGCTGACGGATCTCACTTTTCCGTATTCCTTCACGATGAGAAGGTGGGTGAAGTGCAGTGGGACTCAACGGGCAATCATTCCGTTAGCAACGGCTTGGCCGCAATCGCGGCGGCGCGTCACGTTGGCGTGGCTCCCGCCATCGCCTGTGAAGCGTTGAGTCAGTTTGCTGGAGTTAAGCGGCGCATGGAATGCCTTTGGAACACGCCTGACCTCAAAGTTTATGACGACTTTGCCCATCATCCAACCGCCATTGAAACAACGCTAAACGGGTTGCGTGAAAAGGTGGGTGAGGAAAGGATTTTAGCGGTGATTGAGCCGCGTTCGAACACGATGAAGTCGGGAGTGCATAACCCACTACTAGGGTCATCCGCAACAGCGGCCGATGCCGTTTTATGGTTTGATGAGGATGGTCAAGCGGGGCTTGCTTCGGTGATCCAATCAAACGGACAAACAGTAGTAACCGAGTTTCCCGTTCTAAAAGCAAAAATATTGGCCGAAATTGCCAATTATCAACATATTGTAGTGATGAGTAACGGCGGCTTTGGCGGTCTGCATAAAGCAATTATCGCCCACCTCAAGGAGTGAAGCGTGACGAAAAGAATATCTTTAGCCCTAACGGGAGGCAGTGGCGCTCAATATGGCTTACGCCTACTGGAGGCACTCACAGCGGCTGGCTGTCACGTCTACCTAATGGTTTCGGATGCCGCCTGTGTAGTGATTAATACAGAAACGGATACCCAACTACCAGAAGATCATGACGGCCGTGCCAAAGTCTTTGCTGCTGACCATGTTAATCTACCTGGTAGCTTTGAACTCTTGACGAAAACAGATTGGTTTTCCGCACCGGCATCAGGGTCGAATGCGCCCGATGGGATGGTGATTTGCCCCGCTTCTGGAGGTACCCTTTCGGCAGTGTCCGTCGGGGCTTCCAATAATCTAATTGAGCGGGCTGCAGATGTGATGATCAAGGAGCGTAAGCCGCTTATATTAGTTCCTCGCGAGACACCACTTTCCACGATACATCTGCGAAATATGCTGCAGTTAAGTGAAGTTGGCGCAATTGTTTTGCCTGCCAGTCCAGGGTTCTACAATAAGCCTGCATCCATTAATGATTTAATTGATTTCGTTGTAGCTCGAATTCTCGACCAGTTGAAGGTTGATCAATCTTTGCAGCCAAAGTGGGGAAAATAGCAGTATGATCGATGACGCTTTCGCGGTTCATACTGCGCCCAAGTTCTTCACTCGATGGATGTCCTTGCGGCTTCTAATCATCAGCTTATTTGTCGGACTGTTAGGTGCTGCGATTTGGCAAATTCCCAATGCTCGACTTGATGCATCTTCTGATTCACTAACATTAGAAACTGATCCCGGCTTAGCGCTATATCGATCGGTATCAACTCGATATCGCTCCGGTGACTTCTTTGTTTTAGCATTCAGAGCGCATGACGGCGATGCGTTATCAAACGCCTCCTTGAATACCTTAGAGGCGCTGCAGGAAGACTTAGCGCAGATCGATGGGGTTGAATCGGTCATGTCAGTGCTTAATGTGCCTTTACTTCAAAGCCCACCAGTAGGTTTGGAAAGTTTGAGTTCGGATGCGCGAACACTGCTTAACGCCGAGGTAGATATTGAGATGGCGCGGGCTGAATTCCATGAGAGTCCCGTCTACCGAGATACTTTGCTTAGCGAAGACAACGCGACGACCGCGCTACTCATTTCGCTACCCGTTGATACCGATTACTACGCGCTGGTGGATCAACGTAATGAGTTACTTGGAGAGCCGGAATCAGCTAACGCTGATGGCGCGCTCGAAATTGCGCAGGCACAACTTCTGGCCTATCGCTCGCAACAGCAGGATATTACCAAAGAACGCTTAGCTCAGCTGCGAAGCGTGGTGGCGAAATACGAGCGCAATGCTGATATCTTTATTGGTGGCGTACCAATGATTGCTTCAGATATGCTCGATTTTATTCGTCGAGATATTCAGGTGTTTGGCTTAGCCAGTTTGGCCTTAATGATTGCTGCGCTTGCCTTGTTTTTCCGCAACTGGCGCTGGGTAGCCATACCGTTGACCATGAGTGCGAGTGTAGTCATTTTGATGTCGGGATGGTTGGCAACTATCGATTGGCGGCTCTCGGTCATTTCTTCGAACTTCGCTTCGCTACTTCTAATTATTTCGCTGGCCATCGGTATCCACCTGTCAGTTCGTTTTCGCGAGCTTCGTGCGCTTTCTGATGCGCCCTTAAATGACGTACTTTGGTCATCATTACAGAGTATGTGGAAACCGTGTTTCTACTCGGTTCTTACCACTTTAGTTGCGTTCTTATCGTTGGTTGTGAGCGGCATTCGCCCCGTTATCGACTTTGGTCAGATCATGGCAATGGGGATTACGCTCTCGTTGATACTCACTTTCGCACTATTTCCATTATTAGTTGCTTTGACGAGACCTACGGCAGAGGCCGAGAGAACTTCCCTAACATCGAAGGTTTTAGCTTCCTGGGGGCAGCTATCACTAAATCGTGGTAAACAAATTTTTGCGGTGTCGCTGCTGTTGTTAGTAGGCGCTTCCTACGGTGTCACTCAAGTGAAAGTAGAGAATCGATTTATTGACTACTTTGCTAAAGATACTGAAATCTATCAGGGTATGGCGCTCATCGATCGTGAACTCGGTGGCACCACGCCGCTAGAAATAGTAGTAAGCGCTCCCGACCTGAGTGAAAGTGAAAACCTGGGTTCGGCTGAGAGCTTCGATGGTTTTGACGACGGTTTTGGTAGCGATCCGCAAGCTGAAACAGCTTCAAGCTCCGAAAAAGGATTCGCGGGTGGTTTCGATGATGAATTCGGTGGCGGTTTCGATGATGAATTCGGTGGCGGTTTTGATGATGAATTCGGTGGCGGTTCTGATGATGAATTCGGTGGCGGTTTTGATGATGAATTCGGTGGCGGTTTTGATGATGAATTCGGTGGCGATGCGACGACGGCCTCCTGGTGGTTCTCGACGTCCGGAGTCAACGAGCTGAGAAAACTTCATGAATACATCGATGGTCTTGAGGCGTCTGGCAAGGTAATGAGCCTGGTTACGACTATTGATGTCGCCGAAGGGCTCAATAAGGGGCCGCTTGACGATTTTACCCTAGCCTTTTTACAAACGGTCATGCCCGAGGATATCGCCGCTCAAGTGGTTCGCCCGTATTGGCACGAGGCCACCGATGAGGCTCGCATTGAAGTGCGGGTAGTGGATTCAACACCGGGGCTTTCTAGACAGGCTTATGTGGAAGATATTGTCGCGTTCGCTAATCAGAAGGCTGGCTTAGCTGGGCGCGTAGAAGCGACAGGCATGCTGGTGCTTTATAACAATATGGTGCAGAGTCTGTTTAGCTCGCAAATCGAAACCCTTGGAGCTGTTTTTGTGGGGATTTTCCTCATGTTCTGGTTGCTGTTTAGGCGTTTAGGGTTGGCACTGGTTGCAATCATTCCTAATTTATTAGCGGCAGTGTGCATTGTTGGCTTCATGGGCGTAGCCGGCTTGCCATTAGATTTCATGACGATCACCATTGCCGCCATTGTGGTGGGGATTGGTGTAGATGATTGTATTCACTATGTGATTCGCTATCAGCATGAGCTAGCAATTGATCATGATAAGCGCGCTGCACTAACGAGGGCTCACCACACTATTGGCTCAGCCATGAGTTATACGTCCTGGACAGTCGTACTCGGCTTCGCTGTCTTAGCGCTTTCTAAATTCACTCCTTCAGTGGTATTCGGTTTGCTAACGGCCTCAGCCATGGTCTTGGCACTTACCGGAGCGCTAATTCTACTGCCACGACTACTACTGCTATTGCCGCTGTCACAGCTATTACCAGCTGGGAAACAAGGCTAGTGGAATGTCGATTGGGGTGTGGAGCCTGTTGCATCGCACCCTCAATCAACACGGCGATCCCTGGGATGCCACATGGCAAACCCGCGAATGTTCGATGTGTTAATCTCACCGACGATAATCTGTGTGTACTCTTTGAGACGCCTGATAGACCGGAACTGTGCGCCCAATTTGAAGCAACGCGAGAAAACTGCGGCAATAGTTCGGCTGAGGCCATTAAGATTCTCACGGATCTAGAGGACGCAACTCGATAGCTGGTAATAGGCAAGCAGAGTAGTGGTTTATCCTGTGATTTCTTGGCTCAGCTCTCGCATAGTTGTTCAGCATCTAAGCTCTACCTTCAGCAGTCGTTACGCTTAGATTCGCCACAGCGCTGCTCGCTGGGAAGCGGGTTCAAATTCCTATAACCAACTGTTTGCCGGAGTATAGATAAAGGTTGCTGTGATAATTAACTTGAAACTTGTATCCTTGGACTTTTCGTTAATGAGAGTAGCACCATGCGAATCGTGATTCTTGATGCGGAGTCAATGCACCCGAGCGACCTAGATCTATCATCTTGGTGCCCCGCGGGAGCTGAGCTAATTCAGTTTGACAATACTGCTCCGAAAGACGTGGCCGCTAGGCTAGCGAATGCCGACGTAGCCATTTTGAATAAAGTGGTTATTGGGCCGGCAGAATTAGTATTAGCTACTCAACTTAGACTCATTGCGGTGACCGCAACGGGAACGAATAATATCGATTTTTCTGCTACGAAAGCTGCTGGAGTAACGGTTATTAACGCGGTTAATTACGGCACTCAGTCAGTGGTTCAGCATGCATTAAGTCTCATCTTCGCGCTATCCGGTAATTTACTGTCGTACGCACACGAAGTTGCCGACGATCGTTGGGCTGATAGTGATCATTTCTGCTCGTTAGCATACCCCATTAGTGAACTCACAGAAAAGACATTGGGCATTATTGGTTACGGTGTTCTTGGGCAGGAGCTGGCTCGCCAGGCTAGACTTCTGGGCATGCGGGTTATCGTGGCACAAAGTGTCCGTGAAGGGGCGGTGACAGCGCCGGATCGAGTTTCGTTGAATCAGTTACTCCAACAGGCTGATGTGGTTAGCCTACATTGCCCGTTAACTAACGATACCCGAGGATTGATTGGCTTAGCTGAACTCAAAATGATGAAGTCAGATGCATTGCTAATTAACTGCGCCCGCGGGGGTATTGTCTGTGAGACGGCTTTGGTAGAGATGCTGAATAGTGGTCATCTTGGCGGTATTGGTTTCGATGTACTTGCGGTTGAGCCACCGGCAAAAAATCACCCTTTAATTAATACTTCACACCCAAATGTCGTTATCACTCCGCACGTTGCCTGGGGCTCGCGTAATGCCCGTCAGACGTTAGTAGACCAAATAGGTGAAGACCTAGCGGCCTTTATTACTGGACAGCCACTTAAAAGAGAGGTGAGAGGATGAGTGCAGAGATGGATGTCAGTGATTATATATTGCAGCTTGGCAAACAGGCGAGACACGCCTCTAGGCAAGCCCGAGCGCTCTCCACCGATGAAAAAAACAAAGCTCTCCATAGCATTGCTGAGATTATTCAAGCTCGCCGAGCTGTGTTAGTTGCCGCAAACAGCGAAGATGTGCAGGCGGGAAGGGAGCGCGGCTTATCTGATGCCATGTTGGACCGGCTAATTCTTACCCCCGAAAGGATAGATGGTATGCTGGAAGGGCTGCGCCAGGTTGCGGATTTGGCTGATCCAGTGGGTGAAATAACAGATTTAAGCTATCGCCCTAGCGGTATTCAAGTAGGAAAAATGCGCGTTCCTCTAGGTGTGGTGGGCATTATTTACGAGTCCAGACCTAACGTGACCTTAGAGGCCGCGAGTTTGTGTTTGAAGTCCGGTAACGCAACGGTTCTTAGAGGCGGTAGTGAGGCGATTCACAGCAATCGCTGTATCGCCCAGTGTATCACTGACGGGTTAGCTGCAGCCGACGTAGACCCGGCCATTATCCAGCTAGTAACCACTACTGACCGAGCCGCCGTAGGCGCCATGATTACGATGCCTGATCATATTGACGTTATCATCCCTCGCGGCGGTAAGACCTTAATTGAACGTATTACCGCCGAGGCAAGCGTGCTGGTAATTAAACACTTAGATGGTATCTGCCATACCTATGTGGATAAATTTGCAGATCTGGACAAAGCCTTATCGGTAAGCATCAATGCGAAAACGCAGCGCTTTGGTACCTGTAACACGACTGAGACATTATTGGTGCATCAAGAGATAGCTACACAATTTCTCCCGCGTTTTGAAACACAAATAGCCTCGTTTGAGGTAGAGCTTCGAGGCTGCGAGCAGGCATTAGCTATTCTGTCTAAGGCAACACCTGCTTCATCGGTAGATTGGGCGACGGAATACCTGGCACCGATTTTAAGCATTAGGGTAGTGGAGTCACTGGCGGCTGCGATGACACACATCGAAACCTATAGTTCGGCACATACTGAAAGCATCATTACCCAAGACTATTCTCGAGCGCGTAGGTTTATGACCGAAGTCGATTCCTCTAGTATCATGGTGAATGCCTCGACACGCTTTGCCGATGGTTTTGAGTACGGTTTAGGTGCCGAGATAGGTATCTCGACAGATAAATTTCATGCTCGAGGCCCCGTTGGCCTAGAGGGCTTAACCTCGCAAAAATGGATTGTATTGGGCGATGGACACACCCGAGCTTAGCAAGTTGATTGCCGTCTATGGCGGTACTTTCAACCCCATTCACCAAGGCCACCTGCAAGCGGCGGAGGAAATATCTGTACTGTGTGGTACGGATAGTCTATTGCTAGTACCTGCAAGCATTCCGCCACATCGGGCGGTACCTTCCGTGACTTTTGCACATCGATTGAAGATGGTCGAGCTAGCCATCGCTGGGCGGGAAGGTTGGCGCGTTGATGATCGAGAGGCACGTCGGAATGCGCCATCCTATACCATCGACACCTTAGCTTCTCTGCGTGACGAACTGGGCCCAGATGTAAGTCTGGCATTCTGTGTCGGCAGTGACGCGTTTCAAAGTATTAATACGTGGCATCGTTGGGAAGAACTAACGGATTTCGCGCATGTTATTGTTGCCCAGAGATGCGATATGATGGCGCCGCTCAATTCGATAGTTGAAAAGTGGTCGGCATCTAAGGTATTGTCGGCGCCGTCTCAGCTGAGAGATCGCCCCAGTGGTGGTGTTTTACACTTGAGTCAGAGACCAATGAACTGCTCGTCGTCAGATATTCGAGCAAAATTGGTGCAAGGGGCGAGTCCCAATCTATTATTACCAGAGTCGGTGTTGCAGTATATTAAGCAACAGCATCTCTACCAAACTGAGTAACCATATGACCGATCCAATGATCAAAGTCGTCGTAGACGCGCTAGAAGATATCAAAGCTGTTGATATTACTGTTCTGGATGTCAGCGACAAGACAGACGTATTCGATACCATCATCATCGCTACCGGTAACTCTAACCGTCAGGTTAACGCGCTGGCGGCTAACGTTGTGGACGAAGTAAAGCAACGTGGAATTCAGCCCATTGGTGTTGAAGGTCGTGAGGCGTCAGAGTGGGTGCTTGTGGATCTAGGCGATATTGTTGTCCACACGATGCTGCCAGCTATCCGTGAGTTCTATGCACTAGAAAAACTTTGGGGTGATACCCCTGAGGCTCAAGTCGAGTAAGCCTCGCTATGAAAGTGACCATCATCGCTGTTGGCACTAAGATGCCTGCTTGGGTTGAAGCAGGCTGCGGCGAGTATATAAAGAGACTACCACGAGACTATAACCTCAGGTTCATAGAGATTCCGGTAGGTGCCCGCGCAAAGAACCCTGATATTCAACGTGCCAAACAGAGTGAAGCGGACGCAATACTCGCTACGATACCTAAAGGTGACTGGGTAGTAGCCTTAGATGTGGCGGGGAAAATTTGGAGCACCGAACAGCTCGCAACCCATTTAGACTCGTGGCGCATGTCGGGCAATAATGTCTGTATCTTAATTGGCGGACCTGATGGCTATGCGCCGTCAGTGTTGGCTAGAGCAAACCAGCGTTGGAGTATGTCACACCTCACATTACCGCACCCGCTAGTTCGAATAGTACTTGCGGAACAGCTATACAGAGCGCACACTATATTGCACAATCATCCCTATCATAAATAGTAATATCTAGGCCGCGGTGCAATGGCTCAAAACCAAATAAAGAATATTGAGCTGGAACTGAAAATCTTTCGTCGTCGTATTTGGGTGGCAGGTTTATTTGTTTTGTTGCTCACCGGTATACTTGTAGCTAGATACGCTTTCCTTCAGGTGGAAATGTACGACCAGTTTCGCACCCAGGCCAATGAAAACCGAATCCTTACCGAACCCATCCCTCCTTCGCGAGGACTAATCCGAGCCCGAGATGGCGAACTTATTGCTAGAAGTAGGCCGTCGTATACCTTATCTATAGTACCTGAGCGCGTTAATGATATTGACGCCACTATCGACACATTAAGCCAATGGGTCACGATTAGCGAGGGTCAACGTCGGCGCTTTTTTCGTCGCGTTGGCGAACGGCGTCGGCCCTTTTCACCCGTTATTCTGCGTTTTGAGCTATCGGAAACAGAAATTGCTCGCGTCGCGGTTCAACGTCATCATTTAGAGGGCGTTGAAGTGGCTGCACATTCGGTTCGAGATTACCCATTTCGCGGCTTATTCGCCCACTCGTTAGGCTACGTTGGTCGTATCAATGAGCGAGAGTTAGCGCAATTAAATGCTGAGCGCTATGCCGGAACCTTGGGAATTGGCAAAACGGGTATTGAGAAAAATTGGGAAGACGAGTTGATGGGTTATCCTGGGCAGCAGGAGGTTGAGGTCAATGCTCGCGGTCGTGCCTTGCGAACCCTTGAGGCGAGACCACCCTCGGTGGGTAATGAACTTATTTTAACACTTGATTTAGCGGTCCAGCAGGCGGCGTTTGATGCACTCGACGGTCGACGTGGTTCAGTCGTCGCTATCGATGTTAACAATGGTGAGGTATTGGCGTTAGTCTCAACCCCAGCGTTTGACCCCAATCTCTTTGTGACGGGGATTAGTCACGAAAATTACCGACTTTTGGTAGAAGATCTCGACTCCCCCATGTTCAATCGTGCTATTCAAGCACGATACCCACCGGGTTCAACCGTTAAGCCACAGATTGGTTTGGCGGGTTTACACTATAACTTAGTTAACCCAAGCCAAGAAATTGATGATCATGGCTATTTTACGTTGCCAAACGACGATCATCGTTACCGGGATTGGAAACCAGAGGGCCACGGGAAAGTCAATTTCTTCGATGCTATGGCGCAGTCCTGTGACACCTACTACTACCTGTTGGCCTACGAAATGGGTATCGATCGTTACTCCAGTTTCCTTGAGGGATTCGGTTTTGGAGAATTAACGGGTATTGATTTACCACAGGAGCGGCGAGGCATCCTGCCATCTAGACAGTGGAAGCGGGACTACCGCGGTCGCGCGTGGTACCCCGGGGACACTATTAATGTAGGAATTGGTCAGGGTTTCTTTTTAGCGACACCGCTGCAGCTTGCTCATGCGACTGCAACCGTTGCAAGCAAAGGCAAGCGTTATCGCCCGCATCTTGTTAAGACAATTCTCGGTGCAGAGAGTAGAGTGATTGAACCTGAGATAGTTAATGAGATTAAGGTGGCTGACGAAGACTGGGATGATATTCATATTGCCATGCACGATGTTGTTCACTCGCTGCGTGGAACCGCTCGTGGATTATCTCGCAACAGCACCTACGAGTTAGCCGGAAAATCAGGAACTGCTCAAGTGGTGGGTATTGCACAGGATGCTGAATATGATTCCGACGAATTGAACGAACGTCTCCGTGATCACGCTTTATTCGTGGCCTTCGCGCCATACGAAAAACCGCAGATAGCGGTGGCGGTGATTATCGAAAATGGCGAAGGCGGGTCTACTGTGGCGGGACCTGTAGCGAAACAAGTAATGGATAGTTGGCTACTCGATGACCGCGGTCAACTAAAACAGGAGTTTCAATAGATGCGCGATTTTAGCCGTCAGTCGAAAAATTCCTTTGAATCGGCAAGCTCCTGGCTGGGCAGATTACATATTGATTTACCGCTTTTGCTGCTACTATTGATGCTCACTTCGCTCGGCGTCGCCGTTTTGTATAGTGCGTCGGATCAAAGTATGGCGACGGTAAAGCGGCAGCTAACTTTCTTTGCGATTGCCTATGGTGCAATGTTTATCGTCGCTCAGTTCAAGCAAGAAACCTTAATGCGTCTGGCGCTGCCGGCTTGGATATTCGGGGTATTTCTTCTCATTCTTGTGGAGTTTATTGGCGTGGGTGCGAAAGGTGCTCAACGTTGGTTGGATCTTCCTGGCCTACCTCAATTCCAGCCGAGTGAAATTATGAAGCTAGCGCTTCCTATAGCGCTTGGAACTTGGCTTCAGAATCGTCAGCTTCCGCCATCATTTAAGGACCTCGCGGTAGCCTCGGCTATTATATTCGTCCCGGTGCTACTCATTGCTACTCAGCCCGATTTAGGTACCTCAATCCTGATTGCTGCCAGTGGCCTAATCGTCATATTGGTTGCGGGGATATCATGGAAACTTGTTTTCGTCTGTCTCGGCTCACTCATCGCAGCAGGACCCGTATTTTGGATCTTTCTCCTCAAGGACTATCAGAAAACTCGTATTTTAACGCTGTTTGATCCGGAGGTAGATCGCTACGGGGCGGGCTGGAATATTATTCAATCTAAAATTGCTATTGGTTCTGGAGGTATTGACGGAAAAGGCTATTTGTCTGGGACGCAGAGTCAATTAGATTTTCTACCTGAGAGCCATACTGATTTCATTATTGCGGTATTTGCTGAAGAGTGGGGACTCACAGGTGTGTTAGCTTTGTTGACACTTTATTTGTTGATTATCGCTCGTGGTTTGTGGATTGGCCTTAACGCCCAGGAGACCTTCGGTAGGATGGTTGCCGCCGCAGTTACGCTGACATTCTTTGTTTATGTATTTGTAAATATGGGTATGGTATCGGGCTTATTACCGGTTGTTGGAGTTCCGCTCCCACTGGTGAGTCAAGGTGGTACTTCGATTGTCACCTTGATGGCAGGATTTGGATTATTAATGAGTATCAGTACCGAAAAGAAACGACTTTGGTACTGAGCAAAACGCTTGGAGTTAGATATGAGAAAAATTTTACGTGGTTTAGTAACGGCTTCCCTGTTGGCTAGCTCAAGCCTTGTGGCATATGAGCGTGACGGCGAGTTAGTTGAAGCGTGGATTGCTGAAGTAAGTTCCGAACATGGAATCGATGCGGAGTACCTGCGCAGTTTGATGGCAGAGGCAAGTTATAAACAATCGATTATTGATGCGATCTCGCGTCCAGCCGAGCGCGTGCTCACATGGGAAGAATATCGCAATATCTTTATCGAACAGGCACGCATCGATGGCGGTATTGAGTTCATCGAGCGTAACCTAGAGACATTAAAGCGTATTGAAGCGGAGACGGGTGTTTCCGCTGAGTACATTGTGGCGATCATTGGCGTAGAGACTCGCTACGGAAGAATTATGGGTAATTATCGAGTTATTGATGCACTTTCAACACTCGGTTTTAGCTACCCACGTCGAAGTAGTTTCTTTAAAAAGGAGCTCACCGAGTTTGTGCTGATGATTGAAGAAACCGGTCTTGACCCGTTATCTTTGAAGGGATCCTATGCAGGTGCGATGGGTCTAGGGCAGTTTATTCCGTCAAGCTACCGAGCTTATTCAAAGGATGATACCGGTGACGGAGTTGCCGATCTCTGGGAGAGTGAACAAGATGCTATCGCGAGCGTTGCCAATTATTTCAAGCGCCACGGCTGGAAAGCTGGTGAGCCCGTTTTGGTGAATCTAGCAGCCCCCGAAGGTGCAGAGGAATTCCCGCGTTCTCCGTTACGTTTGGATCGGACCATGGCCGAGGTTGAAGCATTGGGTTACCGTCCTGATGCCGCATTAGCAGCCGATACTAAGGCTCGTATCTTTTACTTTGCCGATAATCCTGACGGAGAGTACATTGCAGGGTTACAGAATTTTTATACGATTACTCGCTACAATCACTCGAGTTACTACGCGCTAGCCGTGCATCAGTTGGCCGAAGTCCTTCGCGAACAATCGATCTTGTCTTCTCAATAGGTATTACAAGCCTAGTCAACATCCCTCATGTGAATGCGCTTGCTATTGTTACTTCACTCGTTACAATGGCGGCGCATGAGGGCAAATAGTCCTCATCCGTGATGACGGACTCCTATTGATGGGGTGTTGAATAAAACTTATTCAGCAAACTCCTCTCTTGTGATCCACACTGTGTGTGTGGGTATCTTTCTAGGAAGCTAGTCGGTTCAAATGCGCTGAGTACAATCTCAGTGTCATGCCAGAGTCCCGTTCTCGCGTAAATATAGGGTTAATCATATCCCTGAGAATGTGGCGGGCAACTTAATTTGCCGATGGAATCTATGTTACTACCGCTAAGGTGGTCTCCTCCTGCGAGCGCTACACGCCTCAAGAACCTTGATTTAAGCCCAATGGCACCGCGGTTGCCATGACCAGATTGCGCTCTTTTCGCGGTAAAGGGTGAGTGCATTGGCACTATTGGAGATTTACATGTCTGAATCGAATATAACATTCGACGAGCTCGGCTTATCTGAGCAACTATTGAAAGAAATCAAATCGCTTGGCTACGAAAAGCCGTCGCCTATTCAAGAGCGCGCTATTCCAGTACTACTGGACGGACGTGATATTTTGGGTCAAGCGCAAACAGGTACCGGTAAAACCGCTGCCTTTGCATTACCTTTAATTGATAATCTTGACCTGAAAGCAGGCCATGTTCAGGTGTTAGTGCTAACACCAACCCGTGAGCTTGCTATCCAAGTTGCAGAAGCCTTCCAGCGTTATGCTGCGTCGATCCGAGGCTTCCGTGTACTACCTATTTACGGCGGTCAGCCAATGAACATTCAGATGCGCGGTATTCAGCGTGGTGCTCAGGTTGTCGTGGGTACGCCAGGTCGAGTCATCGATCACTTGAATCGTGGTAGCCTGAAGTTAAATAAGTTACATGCTTTAGTACTCGATGAAGCAGATGAGATGCTCAATATGGGCTTTCTAGAAGACGTTGAAAAGGTGATGGAATTTTTGCCTGATGAACGTCAGATTGCGCTGTTCTCAGCAACCATGCCAAAGGCCATTGAGTCGGTAGCTAAGAAGTACTTACGTAACCCAGAGCATATCGAAATTGCCGGTGCCAAGCGTGAGAACAAAAATATCAAGCAGTATTCGTGGGTCATGAAGAATGATCGTAAGCGTGATGCACTGACTCGTCTACTTGAGTCTGAAGAATACGATGCGGCAATCATTTTCGTTCGCACCCGTGTTGCTGCAGATGAATTAACCATGATCTTGAACGCTCGTGGCTACCGTTGTTCGGCACTTCAAGGTGACATGGCGCAGAAACAGCGTGAGCAAGCGGTTAATTCCCTTAAGAAAGGTCAGTTGGACATCATTATCGCAACGGATGTTGCCGCGCGTGGCCTTGACGTTGAGCGTATATCACTCGTTATCAACTATGACATTCCGTATGACGTAGAAGCCTATGTTCACCGCATCGGCCGAACTGGTCGTGCTGGACGTGAAGGGACTACCGTGTTGTTCTCTACGCCGCGTGAGCGTCGTATGCAGCAGGCGATTGAACGTCATCTCCAGATTCAAATGCTTCGCTACCAGTTACCAAGCGGCGAAGATATCGCGTCACGCCGTGTACAGCAGCTAGTTGATGACCTTACTAAGGAATTTGAGAAGAACGAGCTCTCTGACTATGAAGCAATTGGTTCGCAACTCTTGTCGCACTTTGAGCTGTCTCCTGAGAAGTTGTTAGCGGCGCTATTGCGTTCGCAGGCGGAGCAGCGTCCATTGCTAGCGCCACCAAAAATTGATTTCAATGCGGGTAGTGATTCAAGCTACTCGGATCGTGGCGGTCGTGATCGCGGTCCTCGTGATCGCGGTCCTCGTGATCGCGGTGGTCGCGGTGATCGGGGTGGTCGTTCTGAGGTCGCATTGGAAGCAGGATTTAAGCGCTATCGCCTAGACGTTGGTCATAACCACCAGGTTAAGCCAGGTAACATTGTTGGCGCTATCGCTAACGAGGGTAACATCAACGCGAAATCTATCGGTAGAGTTCAAATCAATGAAGGTTACACTTTAGTTGACCTTCCTGACGATCTTCCAAAGGAACTTGAGCGTCATCTACAGAACACCCGTGTTTGTGGTCGTCCAATTAAGCTTCGCGAGTGGACGGATAAGCCGGGAGAAGGTCGCGGTGGAAAGCCAGGTGGCCGAGCTCGTCCAGGCGGTAAGCCAAAGGGTCGAGCGAATAGCTCGCGTCCAAGCTCTCCACGTCGTTCGTCTTGAATACGTAGAGATTGCATCTTGGGTGTGACCCCGTAGTTTGCTATGATGACGGAACAATAAGCAGGGCGCGTTTACGCGCCCTCGTTCCGTGATTAATGTAAGGGTTCGCCGAATGAAATTTCGCTCCATAATTACCACTACACTTTTTCTTATTGCTGGCTTCCAATCTGCTTTGGCAGCGCCAGTCATTGTTCCGCGTGCTCCCGATTTAAACGCCTCAAGTTGGATTCTAATTGATGCAACCACAGGACGCATTCTAACCGAAAATAACTCCAATGAGCGTCTTCCTCCTGCCAGTCTGACCAAAATGATGACCGCATATATTGTCTCAAAGGAAGTGAATGAGGGACGTATCAGTGAATCTGACTTAGTGCCGATATCGGTCAATGCTTGGCGCATGGGTGGTTCAAAGATGTTCGTTCGTGAGGGTACGTCAGTACAATTGCTAGAACTGCTTAGAGGCCTAATGATTGTGTCCGGCAATGATGCAACCGTTGCGTTGGCCGAATACGTCGCGGGCTCAGAAACCGCGTTTGCGGATGTGATGAATCAACAGGCGCAGTTGATTGGTATGGAGAATACCAATTTTAAGAATTCTACTGGCTGGCCCGCAGATAATCACTACACCACCGCAGCGGATCTTTCGAAACTAGCGCAACGTCTGATTCAGGATCATCCTGATCACTACCGTATATACTCAGAGCGTCGTTTCTCCTATACCCCGCCAGGCGAAAGTGCAATTTCACAGCCAAATCGTAACTTGCTCTTAGGTCGCGACCCGTCCGTTGATGGTATGAAGACGGGTCATACTCAAGAGGCTGGATATTGCCTCGTGTCTTCGGCGCTTCGCGATGGTACCCGTTTAATTGCGGTAGTAATGGGCACTTCTTCACCGAATGCTCGTGCTACTGAGAGCGCCAATTTACTTCAGTGGGGCTTCCGTTACTTTGAAACTCAAACCGTTCTTGCTGCGGGTCAAAACTTAGAATCTGCTAAAGTTTGGAAGAGCACCATTGATCAGGTTGAACTTACTGTCCCTAACGATCTAACTCTCACACTGAATCGTGGAAGCTTTGATGGTTTAGCGATAGCAGCTCAGGTTAACGATCAGCTAGAAGCACCACTGAGTGCCGGTGATGTAGTCGGCTTTGTTGAAGTTCAATTGGATGGCGAAACGGTTGGCCGTTCGGATATTGTGGTTGCGAATGATGTTCCAGAGGCAGGATTCTTCAAGCGTCTATGGGATTCGATTGTATTATTTTTCACAGGTTTGTTTAGCTAATGGCAGATGAAAAAGACGTAAAAATTGAATTTCCCTGTGAGTACTTTATCAAGGTCATGATGAAGGCTGAGGACGCTACTCGTTCGGATGTTCATGAAATTTTAGCTAAGCACATTGTCAATTATAACGCTAAAGATCACCATACTCGCCCATCGAGTAAGGGAACTTTTGAATCGCTAACGGTTCATTTTTGGGCTGAGAGCGAAGCCCATATCATGACAATGTTTGGTGAACTTAAAGAGCACGACGGCGTGAAGATGGTCCTCTAAGTGAGCACTACGCTTAATATTCGCCATCTAGGATTGGTGGAGTATCACCAGACCTATGAGGCTATGCAGTTGTTCACTGATCAGCGGACTGCAGAAACTGCCGATGAAATTTGGCTACTCGAACACCCACCGGTATTTACTCAGGGTAGGGCAGGCAAAGCAGAACATTTACTATCGATGACTGACATTCCAGTGGTTCAGTCAGATCGAGGTGGTCAGGTTACCTATCACGGGCCTGGGCAACTCACAGCGTATGTCTTAATTGATGTAAAGCGGCGAGGTTCAGGAGTACGTGAGCTCGTCACAACCATTGAGCAAGCCATTGTGAACCTACTGGCTGATTTCGACATTACTGCTGCAGCCAAGGCAGATGCTCCAGGGGTCTATGTGCAGGATGACAAGATCGCCTCGCTGGGCTTAAGGATTCGCAAAGGCTGCAGTTTTCATGGCCTTGCCCTGAATATCGATATGGATATGACACCGTTTTTGCAAATTAATCCCTGTGGCTATAGTGGGTTAAAGATGATTCAGATGAGTGACTTTTGTTCCCAACTTCCGTCGGTAGATGAAGTGGGCTCACAACTGGCTGAAAAGTTCATTCAGCTACTTAATTATCAACAGGTGGAGCATTACCAAGGGCTCCCTGTAGAGGTTTAAATGATGTCCGATGAAAAGTTTATTGATGCCGCTGAGCCGGTAAAACGTACCCGCCGAATTCAAGCCGGTGAGAAGCTTCGTAATGCTGATAAGGTAGAACGCATCCCGGTAAAGGTTATCAATGATGACGTAGAGATTTTGCGCAAGCCTAAGTGGATTCGCGCTAAGGTTCCTGCGGGTAAAGAGGTTGAACGAATTAAGTCGGTATTGCGCGAGCGCAAGCTAGCTTCGGTTTGTGAAGAGGCGTCATGTCCAAACCTAGGTGAATGTTTCACCAACGGCACAGCGACCTTCATGATCATGGGTGAAATTTGTACCCGCCGTTGCCCATTTTGTGATGTTGGCCACGGCAAGCCATTGCCTTTGGATGCGGACGAGCCACGCAACTTAGCGGATGCGATTGCTCACATGCAGTTGCGTTACGTAGTGATAACGTCAGTGGACCGGGATGATCTGCGTGATGGTGGTGCCAACCACTTTGCTGATTGTATTCGTGAAATCAAAGCGCAAACACCTAATGTACAAATTGAAATCCTCACTCCGGACTTCAGAGGTCGGATGGATGTAGCGCTGGATATCCTTGAAGAAACGCCGCCAGACGTTTTCAACCACAATATGGAAACGGTACAGCGCCTCTATCGTGAAGCCCGCCCTGGTGCCAATTACGCTTGGTCGCTCAAGTTGCTCAATGAGTACAAGCAACGTAAAGGTGACTCGGTACTAACTAAATCTGGCTTGATGGTAGGGCTGGGTGAAACCAATGATGAAATTCTCGAGTTGATGCGTGATCTTCGTGCCCACAACGTAGATATGTTAACCATTGGTCAGTATCTCTCACCTTCGCGTGATCATTTGGCGGTGAAACGCTATGTGACCCCAGAGGAGTTTGATATGTTTGCTTCCGAAGGCTACAAAATGGGCTTTAAACACGTTGCCTCGGGGCCACTCGTTCGCTCGTCCTATCATGCGGATAAGCAAGCCAAGGGCGAATTCGCGTGATTGCTGGTGCCGATGTAGAGTGGATTCAAACGCTCGATTACATTGGCACTGCTGTTTTCGCAATCTCTGGCGCGCTTGCTGCGGGCCGGAAACAAATGGATGTCTTTGGCGTTGTCGTACTGGCAATGGTTACCGCTGTAGGCGGTGGAACAATTCGCGATATGATGTTGGACAACGGCGCCGTATTTTGGCTCCATGCCACGGAATATATTTGGATTGTTTCTGGCGCTGCCGCGATAACCATGCTGGTAGAGAAAATTACTCGAGTCTCGAGCTATCGCTGGTTGGAGTTCTTTGATGCGGCTGGGCTAGCAGTTTTTACCATCATCGGCGTTGCTAAGGCACAGGCAAATGGCCTGTCGGTAGAAATATCATTGGTCTTCGGTGTCATGACGGGGACCTTTGGCGGCTTAATACGCGATGTACTGGCTAACGATGTCCCGCATCTATTACGACGCGAGATATACGCAACTGCCTCGCTATCTGGCGGTCTATGTCTGGTCACCTTAGATTACTTCGGCGTTGCACCCTTAACGGCAATCCTTACCGCGATGGCGGTAGTGTTTGGCGTGAGGATGGCAGCACTCTATTTCAAGCTATCTTTACCAGTCTTTAACTATCAGGGGAAGTGAGTTCTTCTAGCGATTAGCTTTGCGAACTCTTCACCAACTGGCAGTAATAGCCATCCTGCTCCAGCAGGCTTTGATGCGTACCCTGTTCAATCACCTTGCCAGCATCCATGACCAGAATTTCATCGGCATCAATGATGGTACTGAGACGGTGGGCCACAACAATGGTAGTACGATTCTCCATGGCGTGGCTGAGCGCATCCTGAATCAGCTTTTCTGACTCGTTGTCCAGCGCTGACGTAGCCTCGTCAAGAATAAGAATGGGCGCGTCCTTGAGTAGCGCTCTAGCGATGGCAATACGCTGTCGCTGACCCCCTGAGAGCATTAAGCCTCCCTCGCCAATATTGGTATCTAAACCATCAGACTGTTCCTGAATAAAATTCCAGGCATTAGCTTTCTTTGCGGCGCTAATAATCGCTTCGCGGCTGTGATTTTCCAGCTCACCGTAGGCAATATTATTGGCTATAGTGTCATTAAATAGCACGACGTTTTGATTAACGAGGGCAATTTGTGAGCGCAGTGCATCCAAGGAGAAATCCTTAATGGATTGACCATCAATCTCAATTTCGCCTTGCCAGTCTTCGTAAAAGCGGAGTAATAGGTTGGTAATGGTGGACTTACCGCTGCCCGAACGACCAACTAGAGCTAAAACCTTACCCGGTTCAACTTTGAAGCTGATATCACTCAGTACCGTTTCAGTCTGGTTATAACTAAAACTCAGGTCCTTCACATTTATGCTGCCACTAAGATGAAGCCCTTCGGGTGAGCCCGTGAGCGCTTCCTGCTCTTGATCAAGTACACTAAATATGGAGTCGCCTGCAGCGATTCCCTTTTGTAAATCCGCATTCACTTCCGAAAGTTGACGGATTGGCTTGGGTAAAATGGCTACCGCGGTCATGTAGGCCATAAGACTGGCAGCTGATGAATTACCTAACGTCTCAGGAGAGAGGATTAGAAATATGACACCACCAATCGCCATCGAAACAATGATTTGCATCACCGGAGTGGAAATTGCCCGAGTGAAGGCGAGTTTAAGATTTTGGGTGGCATTATTTGCGGATGCTTCACTAAAACGCTTGCGCTCACGCGGGATGCCCCCGAAAGCTCGAACGATACGAAACCCCTGGACGGCCTCGGTAGTAACGTGAGTGATATCGCCAGCCGATTCTTGGATGCGAGTGCTATAACGACGGAAGACCTTAGACACAACACTCACGAGTATCGCCAGGACGGGCCCTACTACTAAGAAGGTGAGAGTAAGTTTCCAGTCCTGCCAAATTAAGTAGCTGATGAGGCCAATCACCGTTAAACCTTCACGAACGAGAACTTTTACTGCATTCGTGGCAGCGGACGTGACCTGCTGCGTATTAAAAGTGACTTTAGAGACTGTGTGTCCCGAATTTTCGGCATCTAAGTCTCGACTTTTTAGAACGGTAATTTTATTGAATAAATCAACCCTTAGGTCATGAATTAGGCCTTGGGCAACTCTTTCAATGAAGAAAGTGCCTAAAAATGAGCCAATCCCTCGGATCAAGAAGATACCAACCGCGAGTAGCGGAAGGATAACTTGCCAGGATGGAATGCTATCGCCAAAGATCCACCAGTTACTGATATAAACGGGGACGGGAAGACTATCTAAGGCATTGAGTAACAACTCCATAAGACCGGCAAATGCAGCCTGCGTGGCAGCAAAAACAGCAAAGCCGATGAAGCTAACAATGAATGACCATCGGTATGGAAATGCGTAGCTCAGAAGTCGACGGTAGGTTGTAAAGCCACTAGGTTGATTTTGCTCACTCATTAACGTTATCACCTTAAGCTATCACTAAATGGAGAATATTCACCCGTTCGAGGGGGCATAAATACCCCCTAAACCGTTAATCTTAATAGTCGACCTTGCGGTGAGCCCAAGCTTTTGAATCCGCCTTGTTGTCGAGCTCAGGAAGGCGAGTACGATCGAAGACTGGATCGATACCTGCTTTGAACTGCCTCTCAAAATCAGCGATTACCTTTAGTGCAACACCGCTAAGCATTAGCAAAGCGAAGACGTTAATGATGGCCATTGCGCCCATAGTAAGATCTGCAATCTTCCAAATTGTTTGCAGTTCAACTACCGATCCAAGAATCAAGGTTCCCATTACGAGTACTCTGAATACGAGTACCATACTTTGGTTCTCTCGAATGAAACGCAAATTGGATTCGCCGTAGTAGTAGTTAGCCATGATAGAAGTGAAGGCAAAAAGAATCAGTGCTACCGCAATAATATGGGCTCCTATTGGCCCAATATGGGTAACCAAAGCGGCCTGTGTCAGGGTGATACCCTCTAGCCCTTGGGAGTCCCCTAAATTAATACCGGAAAGCAAAATGATTGACGCGGTTGCGGTACAGATAACAATGGTGTCCGTGAAGACTCCAGCCATTGAAATAAGTCCTTGAGTCACGGGATGCTTAGGGTTAGCTGTCGCTGCTGCGTTAGGGCCCGAGCCCATACCCGCTTCATTCGAAAATAGCCCACGCTTGACGCCTTGTTCAATGGCAACTTTGATGGCGTAGCCGAGCACTCCGGCGCTGGCTTGTTCCAAGCCCATAGCGTGGCTGACAATCAGCTTGATGAGGCCTGGAAGCTCGGAGAGATTCATAGCTACAACCACCAGAGCGACTAATAGATAGCTAATCGCCATAATTGGCACAATTAGTTCCGCTACTTTGGCAATACGCTTGATACCGCCAAAGATGATGAGACCGATGAGTACCGCAAGAACAGTGCCTGTAAGGATTTTCGGTACGCCCCATGCATTCTCTACCGCTGCGGCGACCTGGTTAGCTTGAAGTGCTGAAAAGGCAAAGCCAAAGGAAACAATCAGACATACGGCGAAGGCGATACCTAGACCCTTTGAACCCAATCCTTTTTGAATATAGTATGCCGGGCCACCACGGTAAGTGCCGTCGTCGTTATCGGTTTTATAGACTTGAGCCAGCGTGGTTTCGATGACCGAAGTGGCCATACCTACTACAGCTGTCATCCACATCCAGAAGATTGCGCCTGGGCCACCAACCAGAATTGCACTGGCAACACCAGAAAGGTTACCTGTACCTACTCGCGCAGCCAGAGAGGTTGCAAAGGCTTGGAACGGGGTAATGCCCTGTCGCGTTGTCGATCTGCTTGAGAGCAATGCACGCCAAGCGGTCCCGAAGGCTCGGATCTGAATGAAACGGGTGCGGAAAGTAAAATACAAGCCACCACCAATGAGCAAGTATATAAGTACATAGCTCCAAATGTAGGTGTTGCCAACATCAACAATATCAGTAAACCAAGTGAGATCCATAGTTTGTCCAAGTCCTTTTATCTTTTATTTTCTAACTATAAAGAGTTTAACGGGTTTCTGCGTCAATGTTGAGCACCGATTCATAGGGGCGACTCATTTGTGCTAAAACCGCCCTATAAGCGCGCTGATAGATGACTGAACCCAACGCCAATTTCGTGGGGCCGGAGCGTGGTAGTCCATGAACAGAGAGCCGGGTAGTTCGCTGTCTCTCAGGAAGAGGCACATGGCGGCGCCAAGGGCTTTTCGAAGGAATATGAAGATAGAGTAGATTGCCATTCTCTGGGACCCCAGCAACGCCAGGCCGATCTTTGATGCCCCCGTCCCAGAGTAGATCTCCGCGAACAGCTTGCGGTTGAAATAACAGCGGTATTGCACAGGAAGCAAATACGCCATCAATTAAATCACCACTATTGATCACTTGTGTGGTCCGTGTTTTAGCCGAATATACCGAAACGCTAAAGGGAATCTTCGTCTCCTCGAATGTCCGCTGCGGTACGAGCTGGCGCAAAGTATCTTTAAATCCGTCAGACTTCAATAACCCTAACCCAACCCCAGGTCTCCAGAAATCACTACGCTGAAGTGTCATTAATCGCGTGGCGATGGTTTCATTAGAAAGGCCGCAGGCGAGCAGGCAGCCAATCAGTGCTCCGGCACTAGCACCCGAAATGGAAGTAGGGCGATAGCCTACTTCCCAAAGGGCTGCGCTGACAGCCGCGTGACTATAAAAGCCGAAAAACCCAGACGAGAGGGCGAGGTGCGAAGGTTGTTTTAAATAGTCTTCAAAGGTCATTACTTAGCTCGAACAACTGATACAGATGGATTTAGCCCACCCCGGTGAAGGGCCTGCAAAGCCCTCATAACCCACCACGCTATCATAGGGGTTAGCTAAACAAGTCTTTAATGCCTTGAGAAAACTAAAGTCACCATTCTCAGCCGCCGTGATGGCGCCTTGCGCGAGATAATTGCGGAGGATATAGGCGGGGTTATGACGGTTTATGGTTTCTCGGTGTTGCTCGGGATCGATATCTCCCAGCGCCTCTCGATAACGACCAAGCCAGTTTTTAGCGAGCTCTTGGTGGTGGAAAAATGCTGAAAATTGATCGTCTGAATCTAAGGCGCCTGCTAAGGCTCGATGGGCAAGCGTGTAGTCAACGGATAGCTTGGCAAGCAGTGTTAACCACTCCTCAATTAGACTACTCCTTAATGACTGTGAAACTGCTCCAAGACCAAGCTTGATGGTCATCTCGTTTCGATAGGCCAATTCAAACTGTGAATCAAAGCTACGGACCGCTTTAATTAGGTCGTGATCGTCAATGAGCCCACTAAGAGCCTGAGCTAGGGCAGCAAGGTTCCAGCGCGCGATAGTTGGCTGCTGATCGAAAGCATAGCGGCCAGTATGATCGGAATGATTACAGATAAACTGCGGGTCAAAATCATCGAGAAAGGCGAACGGGCCATAGTCCAGTGTTTCGCCCGCGATGGAAAAATTATCTGTATTCATAACCCCATGGCAAAAGCCAACCGCTTGCCATTTAGCGATCAAAGTCGCGGTTTGCGCCACGATAACCTGGAACCATTTTCGATAGTCACCAGGGGGAATATCAGCGCGATTAAATTGTTGTGAAATACAGTAGTCAGCTAAACATTTTAATTCGTTGGGTTGATTACGGTAATAAAGCCCTTCAAAGTGTCCAAAGCGGATATGTGTCGTAGCTGTTCTAAGAAGTGTGGCGCCGCGCTCTCGTGTTTCGCGATAGACCGACGTTTGGTTAACGGCCATTGCTAAGGCCCCCGTAGTCGGAATGCCCAATCCGCGCATGGCGATACTCGCAAGGTACTCACGAATCGTTGAACGAATCACGGCTCTACCATCACCGCCGCGTGAAAAGGGGGTAACACCCGCCCCTTTCAAGTGAATGTCGATGAGCCCGCGCTCAGTGTTAATTTCGCCTAATAATAGTCCACGACCGTCGCCTAACTGGGGGTTATATTGGCCAAATTGATGACCGGAATAATTCATGGCAACAGGAAGTCGTCGGTCATTAGGCCATTCACAGGCGAGAATCTTAGCTAGGATGGCGGTAACTTCCGCTGAACCTTCTAAATCAATGTTATTAAGTTCTAGCGTATTCACGTCAACGAGTTCGGACCCTTCAACCTGCTGTGGTTGGACGGCTAACGAATAGGTTTCTCCTAGATCCGCGTAATGATGGATAAAGGGAAGGAAGGGTGCTTTGGTCGTTGACACATTTTTTCCTAAAAAAGAGTGAATTGAACGTTAACCGGCTTGAGCGCGCGTCGAACTCATCGTCAGATAATATCATGTGTTCTCCAACACAGCTTGTTATCGTGTTTTAGTTGGAAGACAACGCTCATAGTCTCCTAATTTCACTCGCTTAGCCACTGCTAGCTTATGTCGGTGGAGTTTCTCTAGAGCTTATGGTTTCCTAGGGCTCGAGTTGATTGAGCCATCACGTCAGCCTTTTGATTATGTATCACTCAGCACTCGCTCTGCTTGCCGTGGTGATTAGTAGTGAGGCCTAGGCTAGCAGGTAGACTTAGATATCGCTACGATCATTGGTCAATAACGTTGGCTGAAAGGTACAGGTAATTATCGATGATCGGGATGGGCATTCGATTGAACGATTTGAAAGGTAAAGTGTTGAAATAATCTTTACCTCTCTTCACCGTACCAGTCATTGGTTGGCGTTCAGCTTAATACCTGGCTAATTAATAGCACTTAGCCAAAACACCTGCTAGCACTTGGATAAGCGATTTGTGTAGTTTGCTAACACCTACTGTTGAGAGCGGGAGAGAACCATCGATACCTTCTCACGGGTGTTCTCGAGGATCAGGCGGTCACCATCCATCCTGGCCTCGTTAACTACTGCTAGGACAGCAAAAAAACTGTTCTCTAGCTCGGCAGCGCTTCCTGGGCAGGCCATTTTGGTTGCGGCAGTAGGGCCCACTGCAAAGGTCTCACCGTATGACTCTAAGGTCGCCTGATAGCGATTGCAGCCTCCCGAGCCACTTATGGAGTTACCGGAGAACATAATTGTGGGAGTGTGAAGGCCTTCCCAGCTATTGCCGTTAATAGTCGTAACTTGCCATTCTCCATATTGCTCAAAGACAATACTTTTTGCTGGAACACAGGCAACGATTAATAGTGTTGCTAAAAGGACCAGTATTCGTTTCATCGCTTTACTCTCCACATTGAACTATTTATCAAGTGTAGACTGATTTTGACGCAAAAAAAGAGCGCCATTAGGCGCTCTATTCAGCTTAGTGACCTCACGTCTTGATGACTTAGTCTTCGAGGTAGTGCTCTAGCGGCGGGCAAGAGCAGATCAGGTTACGATCGCCAAAGACGTTATCAATACGGTTTGCCGTTGGCCAAGACTTACCTGCTTTAACAAAATCGGCAGGGTAGGTCGCTTTTTCACGGCTGTACGGACGGTCCCAATCTCCTAGGATATCGGCCTGAGTATGTGGCGCGTTACATAGTGGGTTATTATCCGCAGGATATTCACCGCGACCCACCGCATCCGCTTCGGCACGAATCGTTGCCATAGCGGTAATGAAGTTGTCCAGCTCGACTTTAGATTCAGATTCCGTTGGCTCTATCATTAACGTACCGGCTACTGGAAAGCTCATTGTTGGCGAATGAAAGCCAAAGTCCATCAGGCGCTTGGCAATATCTTCCTCACTCACTCCAGTGGCTTCTTTAAGAGGACGAACATCGATTAGACACTCGTGCGCGACACGGCCACTGGTACCCGTATACAGCACGGGAAAGTGTGGCGTCAGGTGCTTCGCCAGATAGTTGGCACTTAAAATTGCGGTTTCCGTTGCCGCCTTAAGACCTTCGGCACCCATCAATTTAATATACGCCCATGAAATCGGCAGAATACTTGCCGAGCCCCAAGGCGCAGCCGAAATCACGCCATTCTCCATTGAAGTTCCTTCAACCTGCTGAATAGGATGGGCTGCTAGGAACGGCGCTAGATGAGACTTAACACCAATTGGCCCCATGCCTGGACCACCGCCACCGTGCGGAATACAGAAGGTTTTATGTAGGTTGAGGTGGGAAACATCGCCACCGAAATGACCTGGAGCCGCTACACCCACGAGGGCGTTCATGTTTGCGCCATCAACGTAAACCTGGCCGCCGTGCTCGTGAATAAGGTCACAGAGTTCGGTAATAGACTCTTCGAATACGCCGTGCGTTGACGGGTAGGTCACCATGATCGCCGCTAAGTTTTCACTGTGCTGTTCAACCTTGGCACGAAGATCATTCATGTCAACATTACCTTTGTCATCACAGGCGACAACGATTACGCGCATGCTAACCATCTGTGCTGAAGCTGGGTTAGTTCCGTGAGCCGAGGCGGGAATCAAGCAGACGTCACGATGATGGTCGCCACGTGACTCGTGGTATTTCTTGATGGCGATCAGACCAGCGTATTCACCCTGCGAGCCTGCGTTAGGCTGCAAGCTGACGTTATCGTAGCCGGTTGCTTCACACAACATTTTCTCGAGTTCTTCAAAAATCTTCAAATAGCCTTCGGCCTGCTCAATCGGTGCGAAAGGGTGTAAAGCGCCGAATTCTGGCCAAGTTACCGGGATCATTTCCACCGTCGCATTCAGCTTCATGGTACAGGAGCCCAGCGCGATCATGGAATGGTTGAGGGCAATATCACGCTTTTCAAGACGTGCAAGGTAACGCAACATTTCGGTTTCAGAGTGGTAAAGATTAAAGACATCGTGAGTTAGAATTTCATCATCACGAAGCATTGACTCTTGGATGCCTAAGCTACCCTGAGCCATTAACTGAGCATCGAGCTCGGTCCAGTCAATATCAGTATCTTCGCCGGTAAACGCGCCAATCAAGACATCTAAGTCGGCAAGCGTTGTCTTCTCGTGGAATGACAGGCCAATCGCCCCGTCTAGCACGCGAACGTTCATCTCGGCTTCCAGTGCACGATTTATCACGTCATCCGATTTCTCACCAGTTTCAACGGTTAGCGTATCAAACCAGTTCTTGTGACGTAGCTCGAAGCCCTGTGATTCAAGTGCTAGCGCGAACAGGTCGGTGATACGATTGACTCGCTGGGCAATGCGCTTAAGGCCCTTTGGACCATGATAGACCGCATAGAAGCCCGCCATGAGCGCAAGGAGCACCTGTGAGGTACAGATGTTTGAATTTGCCTTTTCACGGCGGATATGCTGCTCACGGGTCTGCATTGCCATACGGAAAGCTTTCTTACCGCGAGTATCAACGGAAACTCCGATAATTCGCCCGGCTGAAGCGCGCTTGTAGGCGTCACGGAAGGCGAAGAACGCTGCGTGTGGACCACCAAAGCCCATTGGCACGCCAAAGCGCTGCGCCGAACCGATAACAATATCAGCACCCAAATCACCTGGAGCTTTCAATAGCACTAAACTTAGGATGTCAGCGGCAACGGTAACTAGGACATCTTTACTGTGAGCGATGTCAATGATGCGCTTAATATCTTCGATGTTACCAGTAGAAGTAGGGTACTGAACTAAGGCACCAAAGCAATCGATGTCGGCTAGCTCTGTTGCAGCGTGCGCCACCACAATTTCAAAACCGAAGTGCTCTGCGCGAGTTTGAATGACAGCAATAGTTTGCGGATGGACATCAGCATCAACGAAGTAAACGTTCGACTTATTTTTGCGAGCAACACGTTTACTCATGCTCATCGCTTCCGCTGCCGCAGTCGCCTCGTCAAGCATTGAGGCATTAGCGAGTTCCATACCAGTTAGGTCGGTGACCATCTGTTGAAAGTTCAAAAGGCCTTCGAGTCGACCTTGAGCGATTTCTGGTTGATACGGAGTGTAGGCAGTGTACCAGCCTGGATTTTCTAGGACATTTCGAAGAATAACGTTTGGAGTTAGCGTATCGTGATAGCCCATGCCAATGAATGACTGGAAGATTTGATTTCGCTGCGCAACATCTTTTAAGTAAGCAAGCGTATCACGTTCCGAAACGGCCTCTGGGAGATCCATTGATTGCTGACGGCGAATTCCGGCAGGAACAGTATCGGCAATCAAGGCTTCAAGCGATTCGCAGCCTAGTTCTGAAAGCATCTGCTGCTGCTGTGTTTCGCTTACGCCAATATGACGTTCAATGAATTCGCCGTGGTGTTCGAGTTCGTGTAGGCTCGGGTTACTCATGTATCACTCCGCAAATGGACCTTTAGACGTTCCGCCAAAAGTTACTAGTATTTTAAGTTTGAACGAATCCTAGCAATCAATGGTTCACAACTCAATGTAAATGTTTCCGATAAGAAACATTGGTTTTGCGCTTGTCTATGGGATAGGAGTAGAATCATTATTAGTAATTTAAATGTTCGAAGATTAAGGGAGTTTTTGTGAGTGAATTATCCGGTGGTGTCCTAGAGCGCACCAAGAATGAAGAAGCGGAGTTCGTCCAGCCACTTGTCTTGGGTGACCGTCTTCGCGAGATTCGTTTGAGCCACAATTTAACCCTTGCGGATGTTGCGGAAATGACCGGTGTGGCACGTTCCACGCTATCAAAAATTGAAAATCAACAACTCTCACCTACTTTTCAAGTCGTTCAACGTTTAGTAGCAGGATTATCGATTGATATTCCTCAGCTATTTCGCACCGCACCAGCTTCGGTGGATGGAGCTGCTCGTAGAACTTGGACTTTGGCGGGAGAGGGACAAGCTCATCCGACTGCCACCTATGAGCACGAATTACTCTGTACTGAGCTGTCACAGCGGAAAATGGTACCGTTTAAGACTACTGTCAGGGCCAGAGGCTTTGACGAATTTGGTGAATGGGTTCGTCACGATGGCGAGGAGTTCCTTTGGGTGTTGAACGGTCCCGTGGCTGTGTATTCCGAGCACTATGAGCCGCTTCAGCTTAATACTGGCGACTGTATGTACTTTGACTCGCGAATGGGGCATGCATTGGTCAGTTGTGGTGAGCATGACGCGGAAGTGCTTTGGGTTGTCGCGCGATAACTGTTAAGACTACCTATTGACCTGTTAGCTTGAGCTCCTAAACTAACTAACTTGATATGATAATAACGAGGCTACTATGAAAAAATCAGTTTTAGCGATCGCGTTGCTTGTAACGGCTCCTGTATTCGCGAATGAAGAAGTTGAACGGACTATTGATTACCGTCAATCAGTCTATTCGGTGGTGGGTAAACAGATGGGTACGCTTGCAGGTATGGCTCGGGGCCGTATTGATTATAACCAGCCAGCGGCTCAATTAGCAGCGGATACTATCGCTCAGCTAGCACTTCTAGCGCCACATACCTTTAGCGATGAAAGTGTGGGTGTCGAGGGGACTGATGCGTTGGCCTCCTATCAAACCGATCGTGCTGATTTTGATGTATTGATGGAAGATTTTCAGGCGGCGAGTGCAACGTTGGCATTAGCGCTAGATGATGCTGCAGAACTACCTCGTAGTGAATTCGGTGCGATGGCGCAAACCTGTAAGGGTTGCCACGATCAGTTCAAAGCAGAATAAGCTATCCTAGTGATTGGCTGAGTCTCGTTTCTTGAACTTATCCGCATAGTGAGACCCTTAATCCAGGCTCATAAAAAAACCGCCTTATTGGCGGTTTTTTATGTTTGGTTTTGGTCGCCGCAGTATTACCCAGCTGTAGGTCATTCTTTCCTATTATCAGCTGGGCATCTCGACTAGCGATTACTCAGCGGATAACTCGGTAACGCCCATGTTGTAGAGGGTGAAACCAAAGATATCAGCATATTGCTCAATCGTTTTGCTAACCGGTGTCCCAGCGCCATGACCTGCGTTAGTCTCAATACGAATTAACACTGGGTTGACGCCGCCTTGCTTAGCTTGAAGCTCCGCCGCAAACTTGAAAGAGTGCGCAGGGACTACTCGGTCGTCATGGTCACCAGTGGTAACTAGTGTGGCCGGGTAGGAAATCCCCTCCTCTACATTATGAACCGGAGAATAAGCTTGCAGGTACTTGAACATTTCCTCACTCTGTTCAGCTGTGCCGTAGTCATATGCCCAGCCTGCACCGGCTGTGAAGGTGTGGTAACGAAGCATATCAAGAACGCCTACTGCTGGGAGTGCAACCTTCATAAGCTCAGGCCGTTGAGTCATCACCGCACCCACTAGTAAGCCACCATTGGAACCACCGCGGATGGCCAAATGATCAGCATCGGCGTAGCCAGCACTATCTAGGTATTCAGCTGCAGCGATGAAGTCATCGAATACATTCTGCTTTTGCAGCTGAGTACCTGCGTCATGCCACTCTTTACCGTACTCACCACCACCACGAAGGTTGGCAACCGCGTAAACACCACCTTGCTCTAACCAAACAGCGTTGGCTACAGAGAAACTTGGTGTCAGAGAGATATTGAATCCACCGTAACCGTAAAGAATCGTTGGGTTAGTTCCATCAAGCTCGATGTCACGTTTATGAGTGATGATCATAGGTACTTCAGTACCGTCCTTGGAGGTATAAAAAACTTGCTCGGAAACATATTGGCTTGAATCGAATTCAATACCTGAAGCTCGGTAAACATCAGACGCTCCCTGATGAGGCTCGAAACTATAGGTTGTTCCAGGAGTGTTGTAGTTAGTGAAGCTGTAATAGATGGTTGTTGCGTCATCTTTAGCTGAGAAACCACCAACACTGCCAAGTCCTGGTAGCTCGATGTCACGAACAAAATTACCTTCATAGTCATACTGTTTAACTTGCGAGATAGCATCAACCATGTATTCCGCAAAGAAATAACCTGACCCCGTAGATGGTGACAAAACGTGCTCGGTCTCGGCGATGAAATCGACCCAGTTTTCAGGCGCAGGATTTGCCGCATCGACGGTTACAATACGCTTGTTTGGGGCATCTAAGTTAGTGACTAAATAAAGCTTAGAACCATCGTTGTCGATAACATAAGTGTCAGAATCTGTGTTATCCAAAATCGTGACCAGTTCTGCGTCAGGATTGCTGAGGTCTAGCATAAATAACTTATTACCCGAAGTAGAAACCGACGCTGAGATGAAGAGGAAACGATTATCATCAGACACGCCACCCCCTACATAGCGGTGCTTTTCAGCTTCAGTGCCACCAAAGATGACGGGATCGCTGCTCTGTTCCGTACCAAGCTGGTGGTAGTAGAGCTTGTGTTGATCTGTTTTTGCCGAAAGTTCACTACCATCTGGCTTGTCGTAGCTTGAATAGTAGAATCCTTCGTTACTCAACCAAGAAATACCGCTGAACTTGACGTCAACAAGCGTATCTTCAATTGGCTGCTTAGTTTCCGCATCAATAACGATAATCTTCCGCCAGTCACTTCCACCTTCGGAAATCGAGTAGGCAACGAGTGAACCATCTTCGGAGAAGCTAACTTGCGCTAATGAAGTGGTGCCGTCTTCACTGAATTCGTTAGGATCTAAGAAGATTTCGGCTTCTGAATCACCCTTTTGGCGCCAGAGTACATACTGGTTTTGTAAGCCATCATTTTGGTACCAGTAGGTGTAGTCGCCCTCGGTGAATGGAGCGCCTACTTTTTCGTAATTCCAGAGCTCGGTAAGACGATCTTTAAGTTGGGCTCGAAATGGAATTTGATTGAGATAGCTGAAGGTAACTTCGTTTTCGGCTTGAACCCAGCTTGCGGTCTCTTCACTCATGTCATCTTCTAGCCAGCGGTAAGGATCCGCTACCTGATGACCAAAATAGGTATCCACTACATCACCTTTCGCGGTAACAGGGTATTCAATCGCACTATCGTTGCTGTTAGCCGTACAGCCAACTACCGCTAGCATGGCTAGGCCAATTGCAGTTTTCTTCATGATTATGATTTCCTATTATTTATATGATCGCCGCTACTCGCAGCGATGGGTTCGAACCAAATGAGGGTAACAAAGCCGATAAAAGTCTACAATTCACCTACGTATAATACCTAAGCTACGCTAAGCCGCATTGTTTGAGGTTTAAGGCGAAATCACCAGGCCGCTTGCAACACCGACTATCAGTCCCGCTAGTGCCAGCGCAGTAATTAGGCCAAAGAGGCTGAAACCTTGAGTAGGCTTGCCGTCGCGACATAGAGATTCGTCCTTGTGACCGGTAATCATTGCGCTGAGGTAGTCCTTCTTCATAAACAATCGATAGCCAATAATCGTGCTGACGTGAACGAGTATTAAACCTTGCAGAGCGGTGAAATTGAGCAGATGCAGTGATGTTAGTGTTGAAACTAAGTCACTAGAGATGCTATCAGACCAGGGCCCACCCACATAGAGAGCGGTATCAAAACTAAACAGTCCGCTGAAGACCTGAAAGGACAGCAACGAAAGCAGTGCTAGCGACATATAACTGCCCCAGAATCCGTGGCTTGATGACTGCGGACGTAATGCTGAGCGGGCTTCCCAAGCGGTTTTAGGATTAAGACTCCATGAACGGAATCGGGCATAGCTTGAGCCCCAAATCCCCCAGCCCACTCTAAATACCAATACGCCGATCAATGCATAGCCACTGCGGTAGTGCCAGTCCACGAGTTCAAAGTTATCTTTAGCTAATTCAGCGGTGATCCAGCTAGTGGCAAATAGGATAGGCAAAAGCCAGTGACTTAGCCTGACCGCTCTATCCCAAATGTAAACACGCGACATCATTTATTCTCCTTGGCAGTAGCACATAAGCAGACGTTGTGAACGTTATAACAAAGTTTTGTGGTGATTGCCTTGCAATTGCCTTTCTCTCTCTTAGTATGAACTATTGGCAACGAATTTTACTAGGTGGAATATGCTAGGTTTACACGGACGCTCGTTTTTGAAATTACTGGATTTTAGCTCGTCAGAAATTAATGATTTGGTGAATTTAGCTGCGGAGCTAAAAGCCGCCAAAAAAGATGGCAGTGAAGTTCAGCATCTATCACGCAAGAATATTGCGCTAATCTTTGAAAAGGATTCCACACGAACACGCTGTGCATTCGAGGTGGCGGCCTTTGATCAGGGCGCTCACGTTACCTTTATTGGTCCACAGGGCGGCCATATGGGCGCTAAAGAAACGGTCGCCGATACAGCTCGCGTACTCGGACGAATGTACGATGGTATTCAGTATCGTGGTCATGGCCAG
The DNA here is from genome assembly GCF_947497555.1 of uncultured Umboniibacter sp. Classification (NCBI taxonomy): domain Bacteria; kingdom Pseudomonadati; phylum Pseudomonadota; class Gammaproteobacteria; order Cellvibrionales; family Cellvibrionaceae; genus Umboniibacter; species uncultured Umboniibacter sp. The sequence continues at coordinate 128,991 of NZ_CANMGY010000004.1, read as the reverse complement.
GCAATTGTCGAGACTCTATCCGATAACGCCGGGGTACCGGTATGGAATGGTCTAACCGATGAATTCCACCCAACCCAGATATTGGCGGATCTACTCACCATTAAAGAGCAGCTGAATCGACCATGGAATGAAGTTACTTTCTGTTACTTGGGTGATGGGCGAAACAACATGGGTAACTCGCTGATGGTCGGCGCTGCGAAGTTGGGCATAGACTTCCGTATTGCGGCCCCAGAAAGCTGCCAACCCGAGGAAAGTTTAGTAGAGGAGTGTCGAGAGCTAGCTAAAGCAAGTGGTGCAGAGATACAGATTTCCAGTGATATCGATGCTATGGTCGCTGACGCCGACGTGATTTATACCGATGTGTGGGTGTCCATGGGTGAGCCCGAATCGGTATGGGATGAACGCGTGCCGTTACTACTCCCTTATCAGGTCAATGACGAATTAATGGCGAAGACTGGTAAGCCGGGAACGATCTTCCTTCACTGCCTGCCAGCCTTCCACAACCCTGAGACCAAAGTGGGTGAGGCAATAGAGCAGCGCTACAATATTGATGCGATGGAAGTAACCGATAGTGTTTTTGAAGGAAGCCAATCCGTAGTTTTTGATCAGGCGGAGAATCGTCTGCATACGATTAAAGCGGTTATGGTGGCGACACTAAGTCAAGATTAGCACTACGAGATGCTAGCCGTGCCTGTCTGGTATGGGTGATCTATAAACAGCGCATCCTGAACGAGCGGAATCCGCGCTGGTCGCAATGCGAGCTATTAGCTTACTTCTTCGGGCATCATGCCGGAGAGTAGCAAGGATAACTTTTCAAGTTGGTGCCACGCGTAATCGGTCTGACTAGTTTTGATAGCTTCATCCGCTGAGGCACAATATTCCAAAGCCATCTTTAGTGATACTGCCGTTAATCGCTTTGCGGCCTCGCGCATTAAGTGAACGCGATTGAAAAATATCCCTAAGCGCTTTAATTCGGCGTCGTTAGCACTGCGTGCTGCCAACAGTTTTTTCACCGCCATGAGCTGACGAATGTTGGCCGCGATAGCACTCAGGACAATGATGGGTTCGGTTCCTTCTCCACGTAGCCCATTTAGCGCTCTAATCGCCGCAGAAATATCGCCTTTGAGCGCATGTTCAATCAGTTGAAAGGCGTCATAGCGGGCGCTATCTGCGGTGGCCTCTAAAATTTTTTCAGCCGTAAGAATACCATCACTATCGAGTAGCTTGAGCGCTGAGATTTCCTGAGACGCGGCCAGAAGATTACCTTCGGTTCGTTGCGCGAGAATGGCTAGTGCGTCATCCTCAATAGCGAGCTGTTCGGATTCGAGTCGTGTTACGATCCATTGCTTGAACTCGTCGGACTTGATCGGCCATATAGGTAGATGGGTAGCGTGTTGTTCAATGCTGTTAAACCACTTTGCTTTGGTAGCACTCGCTTCTACCTTTGTGGTAGATAACACGATGAGTGTTTGATCATCACGCTGCTCAACGAGATAGGCCATAGCGGCTTTAAACTTGTCGTTAAATTTAGCATTGAACTGTATATCGATAAACTTCTGTGAGGCAAAGAGTGACAGGGTACCCACGGAAGCCATGATTGGCTCCCAATCGCTGTTATGCTCCATCACATAGCGTTCGCGTTCTAAATACCCGCTATCTTTAGCCAAACGACGAAGCAGATCGGCACTTTCAATATTGAGTAGCGGTTCGTCACCGCTAATCCAGTAGAGCCCGTGTGGCTGAGCGCGAAACGTTTTCTCTAGCGCCTCACGTTGTATTTTCATTGCGAGAGACTTTTCCCCAAAATCGTCGCTTTTCGGGCAATGGCCTGAGCGAGTTGCTGCTCTAAGCGCTGAATGAGCGATTGTTCTTCCTCCGTCATCGCATCGAGGATGCGTTTGTCGAAGTTGTAGTTACCCGATTGACTCATGCGAGTAGCCGGAGATACTGTCTCACCGTTGGCATCGGTTATCGTCACTTCAGTGGATAGGGTAATGCGATATACACTGGCCTCGCCAATTTGATCGACTGCGACGACGCGTTTTTCCTGCCGAATACGTCCAATCGAAATGGTAAGGGTTTCATTACCATCAACAGCTAGAGCCTTGCTCAGTGTCAACTGCTCACGCAAATCGGCGGCGATGGGATTGTTGACTTGAGAGACTACGCCAACTCGTTCCCCGTCAGTATTTAATGTGGCACTATCGCCGCGCAACTGCCAGCCACAGGCTGACAGCGCAAACGAGAGTACTAACAGGGTAACGATTCGCTCGAGTGCCATAGTGTTATCCCACTACCAAATTAACAAGACGACCGGGTACTACGATGACCTTGCGAATAGTTTGTTCAGCAATATGTTTCTGCACATTCGCATCAGCCAGAGCTAGCGCTTCCACAGCTTCTTTGGAGGCGTCGGCTGGGACATCAAGTTTGGCACGGACCTTACCGTTAACTTGGATGACCAAGGTAATCGAGTCGCGAGTCATAGCTGCTTCGTCGGCCACAGGCCAAGACGCATCGAGTAACGTTGAGCCATTGCCGAGCGCTTCCCAAAGCGTATGGCAAACGTGCGGTGCAATAGGCGCTAGCATTTGCACCGCCGCCGAGATGGCTTCGCGCTCTACCGCCAACCCTAATGGCGTTTCGCGGTCCGCGAGCTTAGCGACTTCATTCATTAGTTCCATGATGGCCGCGATCGCGGTATTGAAAGTTTGTCGACGGCCGAAGTCATCGCTCACCTTAGCAATGGTACTGTGAGTCTTAAGTCGAAGTGCCTTGTGTTCAGTCGACAACTTGCTCGCGTCCAGCTCGCCAACTTGACCGGCGCTCAAATGCGCGTGGGCGATACGCCAGAGCTTCTTCAGGAAGCGATGAGCTCCCTCTACACCGGAGTCAGACCACTCCAGAGATTGTTCAGGCGGCGCGGCAAACATGATGAATAGGCGCACGGTGTCGGCGCCGTATTGATCAATAAGCGCCTGCGGATCTACCGTGTTGCCCTTGGATTTGGACATCTTGGCACCGTCTTTTAATACCATGCCCTGACAGAGCAAGCGCTTAAACGGTTCGTCACTATCAACAAGGCCTGCATCACGAAGCAGTTTATGGAAGAAGCGAGAGTAGAGTAAGTGCAAGATAGCGTGTTCGATTCCACCTACATACTGATCTACAGGCAGCCAGTAATTAGCGGCCTTCGGATCAAGCATCTGTGTGTCACTACGCGGTGAGCAGTAGCGGGCGTAGTACCAGGATGATTCCATAAAGGTATCAAAGGTGTCCGTTTCACGGGTATAGGATTGCCCATTGACCGAGACCTTCGCCCATTCAGGATCTGCCTTGATAGGGGATTGGACACCGTCCATCTCTACATCTTCAGGTAATACCACCGGAAGCTGGTCGGCAGGTACTGGCTGCTCTGCGCCATTTTCGTCATACATCATTGGGATAGGTGTACCCCAATAGCGTTGGCGAGATACGCCCCAATCGCGGAGGCGATAGTTGACCTTAACCTTTCCTTTTCCTAGCGCTTCAAGTTTTTGAGCAATGGCATCAAAGGCAGCATCGGATTCCAAACCATCGAATTCTCCGGAATTGATAAGGCTGCCTTTCTCGGTTATCGCAGCAGCGCTAATGTCACCTTCGGCGTCCACAACCTGCTTGATTTCAATGTTGTACTTCTGAGCAAATTCCCAGTCACGTTGATCGTGTCCAGGCACTGCCATGACGGCGCCTGAACCATAATCCATCAAGACAAAGTTGGCGACAAATACGGGCACTAGATCGCCGGTAAGCGGGTGAACCGCCTTCACTCCAGTATTGAAACCCAGTTTTTCCATCGTCGCCATGTCGGCTTCAGCAACCGATTGCACCTTGCAGGCTGCCCTAAATTCCGCTAATTCGGCGTTATTCTCTGAAAGCGCGACAGAAATTGGGTGCTCGGCAGCAATCGCAACGTAGCTCACTCCCATTACGGTGTCGGGGCGAGTGGTGTAGATGTCGAAGCCAGTGATGTCAGTAACGGGTGCTGCCAATTCAAAATGCATTTCTACACCTTGAGAGCGACCAATCCAGTTTTTTTGCATGGTGCGGACCTGTTCTGGCCAACCATCAAGCTGGTCTAGATCATTGAGTAGCTCTTCGGCATAGTCAGTGATTTTTACAAACCATTGTGGAATTTCCTTGCGCTCCACCGCGGTGTCGCAACGCCAGCAGCAACCGTCGATAACCTGCTCATTAGCGAGAACGGTTTGATCGTGAGGGCACCAGTTAACTGCTGAAGTTTTTTTATAGACGAGATCTTTCTTATAAAGTTCCGTGAAGAACCACTGTTCCCAGCGATAGTATTCTGGGTGGCAAGTCGCTACTTCGCGAGACCAATCAAAACCGAAGCCCAGCTGATCGAACTGTGACTTCATGTCGCCGATATTGCTGTAGGTCCAGTTAGCTGGAGCGGTATTGTGTTTAATGGCGGCGTTCTCTGCAGGTAGGCCGAATGCATCCCAGCCCATAGGCTGCATAACATTTTTGCCTTGCATACGCTGGTAGCGAGACACCACATCACCTAAGGTGTAGTTACGGACGTGCCCCATGTGGAGTTTACCGCTTGGGTAAGGGAACATGGATAGGCAGTAGAACTTTTCCTGCTCCGGCTTTTCGGTGACCGTGAAGGCGTTCGTTTCGTTCCAGTAGGTTTGTACCGCGGCCTCGATAGCCTGTGGTAAATAGTTTTCTTCAATAGACATTCAATTTATTCTCGCGAGTCGATATCGACAGTTACTGATCATTATAATGAATGCTAGCGGGCTTTACAGCTAAATTGCGGCTTAGTGGCGGAAAAAATTCCACCACTAAGTTTACTCGTAGCGCAGGGCGTCGATAGGGCTGAGGTTTGCGGCTTTAGCGGCGGGAACGATGCCGAACACCACTCCCACTGAAACTGAAAAACCAAGTGCTAACCAGATGGCCCACATCGGCACGGCTGCAGAGGGGAAGCCTGGAATCATCGCGGCAACGCCCAAGCCTAATAAGAAGCCAATTCCTAGGCCGATTAAACCACCAATGAGACAGAGGACAATCGCTTCAGCTAAAAATTGCGTCAAGATGAAGGAACGTGTTGCGCCCAGAGCCTTGTTAATACCAATTTCCCGGGTGCGTTCCGTAACGGAAACCAGCATGATGTTCATAATGCCAATCCCACCCACTAAGAGTGAAATAGCGACAATACCGCCCAATACTAGGGTAATACTGTCAGTCACAGATTCGAATGACTCGAGTAGTTGGTCCGCCGTAGAGATCTTAAAGTCATTTGCGTCACCCGGCTCTAAATCACGGTGCTGACGCAACAGGCGCTCAATCTTTCGCTTGGTAGCATCGAGCTGGGTGACATCGGTCACCCGTAAACGAATTTGGATGTTCGCGAAGCGTTGACGGCCAAGCAATGATTCGGCGGCGGAGTAGGGTACTAAGACAACATCATCTTGGTTAAATCCTAATAATTCGCCGCGTTCTTCCATGATCCCAACAACTTTAAACCATTCACCAGCGAGTTGAATGAATTCGCCTCGCGGGTCATCTGGAAGTTCGAGATCCTGTCGCACTTTCTCGCCAATCACAACGACTTTTCGACGGGTATCGTCGTCAGTAGAGCCAATGAAACGACCCTGTTGCGGTAACCAATCATCGAGGAAAATGTAGCTACTACTTGTTCCTAAGATATTGGCGCTAGAGGTGTTGGTCCGATAGCGAATACCTCCGCCGGCGGCGCTAGAAACCCAGAGGATAGGAGTGACATAGGATATGCCGTCGATGCGTTGTTTTACAACCTCAAGATCACTGTTGTCGAGGCGGGAAAACTGCCCCTGCATCCGCTCGGAGAAGGGGGTATAAGCTTCAATCGTCAGCGAGTTACTGCCCAACGATTGAAATTGGGAGCTGATGCTCATGGAGAACCCCTGAACGACACTTACGACGGCAATGGTCGACGCAACGCCAACAATAATTCCTAATGTGGTGAGAACGGAACGGAGAACGTTAGCCCTCACTGCTTGAAACGCGGCTCGGAGTATCTCAAAGAACATCGTTCCGCTCCTTGGTAACGTCGTTAACCACTTCGCCATCTCGGAGTACAATCTCGCGTTGGCAATGCGCTGCAATCTCGGGTTCGTGGGTCACGATAATAATAGTTTGTCCCTGTTCATGGAGTTCATCGAAGAGCGCCATAATACTTTCAGTAGTTTTAGAATCTAAATTACCCGTGGGCTCATCAGCCAGTAAAATATTAGGTTCGCCAGCCAGTGCTCTAGCCACCGCTACCCGCTGTCTCTGGCCCCCTGAAAGTTGATTGGGTAAGTGATCTACTCGGTCACCCAATCCTACACGCTCTAGTGCAGCATGAGCGATTTTTAGGCGTTCCTTTCTACCTAGGCCTCGAAAAACCAGTGGCTGCGCGACGTTGTCGAGTGCGCTCATTCTTGGGAGTAAGTTAAAACTCTGAAAGATAAAGCCAATACGTTGATTTCTAGCAGCCGCTAGCTCGTCTTCACTTAAGCCACTAACGTCGTCGCCAGCAAGGAGATAGTTTCCCTGCGACGGCGAGTCTAGACACCCCAGTATATTCATTAAGGTAGATTTACCTGATCCCGAAGGACCGGTAAGGGCGACATACTCATTGCGCTCAATCGATAGATTTACGCCCTTCAGCACATCAAGGGTGTCACCGGCTAGTTCATAGCTTTTTACGATTTGATTGAGCTGAATAACCGGTGTGTCGCTCATTCCACATCATCCGTGCTAACGGGGTCGTTTTCTTTTAAGGTGAGAAGGATTCGGAATGGACCGGAAATAATCTCTTGCCCTTCACTTAGGCCCGAACGAATAACTTGGGTTTCATCGGATGAGGCACCTAACTCAACGGTCTGCTTCTTTGCCAGGCCGTTTTCAACTAACCAAACGTAATGGGATTTGTCGTCGCCTTCGAGATCCGTCACAACCGCCTCTACCGGCACAATGAAGGCATTTGTCGCAGCAGTTTGATAGATCTCTGCACGACAGCTCATGCCCGAGAACAGTGAACGATCGCCACTGTCTTCAAGGCGGATCTTAACCTTGAATCGCAAGCCATTGCGTCCAGGATAACTCCGAGCGGTATTCGCAATGGACTCCACGGTTCCTAGGATAGCGGTATCAGGAAAAGCAACGGCAAAGACGTCTGCGCGCTGACCCACCGCTAGCGCGGCGATGTCGGCCTCGTCGACGTAGACTTCGGTCAGAATGTCATCCTGATTGGCAATGGTCATCATTGAGGAACCAACAATGTTTGTGGTACCTGAAATAACAGTTTCACCAACTTTGATATCCAGGGCGGTAACTACGCCGGTGATCGGCGCCCGAATAATCGTCTTGCGAAGATACTCATTCGCTTTATCGCGTAGCGCATTGGCTTGGCTTAGTGCCTGCTCCCGCGAGGCGAGATCAAGCTGAGCCAAGGCTAAGGCATGATCGATGGCTTCGAAACCTTCTACATCAATTAGACCGGAGTCGTAGAGAGATTTTTGCCTCGACCAGCGACTTTGGAGATTGGCAATTTCATTCTGTTGACGCTCAATCGCAATTTCCTGTAAGCGGACGTTAGCGTTTTGCTGATCAACCTCCGCTTGGAATTGTTCGGGATCCAAACGGAGCAGGATATCGCCTTCGTCAACTGTGTCGCCTTCCTCAACGTTGAGCTCAATAACCTTACCGATCACCTCGGAAGTTAGTTTCACTTCGTTGCGGAACACCAGAGCGCCGGATGCGATGACGCTGGTATCAACGGAACCACGAATCACGGAGGTGAATTCGACCTCCTTTGAAGTTCCTGTATCACTCTTTTTGAAGTACGCGAGTGAGATCACTGCCACAATGACCGCGGCGATAATTAGCCAATTTTTCAATGCTTAGCCCCCGAATACGGCAGTAGCAGATAGCATAAGTACCGTGGGTAGAGCGGCAAAAATAACCGCACTAGCTGGACGATGCTTATTAGCCATAAGGATTAGACTGATAATCGCGATGCTCCAAATAGATAGCAGATCAAACTGACTAAACATTTGATAGAGGGGTTCGCCGAATTCGCGGCCCATGATAAGAGCGTTAACCGTTGTGAGTGATAGTTGCTCTGGAGCGAGTGATCCCGGGGCGGAAATAAAGACGTTAACGATGGCGCCGATTTGGACGAAGACCATGGGAACGGATGCCCACATCGACATGGCAAACCAAGTGCCATAACTCTGTTGGGGAGTACCAGAAACACGGTTGATAATGAGATAATATACACTGATCAGCGCGCTGATGACCGGAATGATGATCGCGGCGCTTACCGCGGTAATGAGCATCATCGTGTTCAGTGACATCATGCGCATGCCAGCCGCAGCTTCATCATAGCCCTCGACAGGAATGCCACGAAGACTGAAAGCGATAAAATCTTCCATCGTAATAGAAGAAAAGTAAACAACTTGTGCGGCTACAACACTAGCTATGATAAGCAACAGTGGTAAAACGATTCCTTTCTTTTCGGTAAAGAAATTGGCCGAGAACTGCACGGGTTGAGCGATGACTTGAGAGACGTTGGCGAAGAATCCATTTTCACTAGACATATAAACTACTCCTATAATTATTTGTCTAGACTATAGTTTCATCTGCGCCAAGTCAATTCTATTTAAATTAACTCATGTTGATTAAAGTTAACTTAAAATGCTTTGAAGCCACCTTTTGTCTTCAATAATGGATTCGCCCTGAAGCTCAGTGTAGCGAGCTAATTGATCCTCTGCGATGGGACCTAAGGTAAAGTACCGCGCATCGGGATGACTAAAGTACCAACCTGATACCGATGAGACTGGCTCCATTGCCAATGACTCCGTCAGGGTGATCCCCGTTTGGGCTTCCACATCTAATAAGTCCCAAATTAATAACTTCGCCCTGTGGTCGGGGCAACTTGGATAACCTGGTGCTGGCCTGATACCTTGGTATTGCTCGCGAATTAAGGCCTCGTTGTTGAGTGACTCGCTAGCGGCATAACCCCAAATACGTGTTCGTACTTCGCGATGCATCCACTCAGCAAACGCCTCCGCGAAGCGATCTGCGAGAACCTTAACAATGATTGCACTATAGTCGTCGTGCTCCGCTTCAAAGGCGGCAACGTAGGGCTTGATTTCATCGCCAGCGGTGACAGCAAAGGCACCAATAGTGTCTTGGTATCCTGCCGGGGCAATATAATCAGCAAGCGAGAGTGACGGTTTACCCGGGATAATCTTTTGCTGTCTCAAGCAGGGTAATTCAATAACCCTCTCGCCATGGTTAATTGCAATTTTTTCGCCATCTGATTCGGCTTGAAATAGACCTACTACCCCTCGCGGCTTTAACCACTTGTCTTCAACCATAATTGCTAGCAGGCGCTGCGCATCGTTGAATAATTTTGTGGCCTCTGGGCCCTTGATGGGGTCATTGAGGATATCAGGAAAGCGCCCGTTAAATTCCCAAGCATTAAAGAAGGGCATCCAATCGAAGAATTCAAGTAGCTCTTCAAGTGAGGGGGTTAAAAGTTGCGTTCCAAGTTCATTAGGACGTCGAGATTCAACATCGGTGAAATCCAGTGCCGTGCGCCGTGCTAGCGCCTGAGAGTAACCATCTAATTTTGTTTGGCGACGGTTAGCATGCGCGTTGCGTTTTAGTTCCTGGTCGTGACGAATCTTTTCAATGACCGTTGAAGACTGGGCGCCAAGAAGTGACTGAGCCACGCCTACCGCACGGGACGCATCTTTTACGTAGGTTGCTACTCCGGTGTATTGTGGCGCAATCTTAACGGCGGTATGTGCTGGACTGGTAGTGGCGCCGCCGATGAGTAGGGGGCGCTGATCACCGCGACGTTCCATTTCACTGGCTACGTGGACCATCTCGTCAAGCGAAGGGGTAATTAGGCCCGACAGGCCAATAAGATCTGCTTGATGCTCGTCCGCTGCGGCGAGTATCGCTTCGCAACTCACCATCACGCCTAGATCAATTACCTCAAAGCCATTACATTGCAACACCACGCCAACAATATTCTTGCCGATGTCGTGGACGTCGCCCTTAACGGTCGCCATGATGATGGTGCCAGCAGTGTGGGAGCCACCGGCTTCCTTCTGTGCTTCGATGAACGGAATGAGGTGAGCGACGGCACGCTTCATTACTCGGGCAGATTTAACTACCTGTGGTAGGAACATTTTGCCATCGCCGAATAAGTCGCCCACTCGGTTCATTCCATCCATCAGGGGACCTTCAATCACGTCAAGTGGCCGATCACTGAGCAACCTTGCTTCTTCGGTGTCTTCCACCACAAACTGATCAATACCCTTAACCAAGGCATGACTAAGCCGCTCTTTGACCGGTAGCTCTCGCCAACTAAGGTCCGTAGTGTGTTGTGATTGATTCGATTGTCCTGACCACTTCGGCGCTGCGTCAATGAGTCGATCCGTGGCATCATCCCGTCGATTTAGGATAACGTCTTCAACTAACTCTCTGAGTTCTGAATCAAGGTCATCATAGATCGCAAGCTGGCCAGCATTCACGATCCCCATATCCATGCCCTTGGCAATAGCGTGGTAGAGAAAGACGGAATGCATGGCTTCGCGAACAAAGTTATTCCCGCGAAAGCTAAAGCTCACATTGGACAGGCCACCAGAGATCTTGGCACCAGGGCAGCTCTGCTTGATAGCCGCGCAGCTTTCGATGAATGAGATCGCGTAGTCGTTATGTTCCTCTATACCCGTCGCCACGGCGAAAATATTGGGATCGAAGATGATGTCGTAGCCGGGAAGCCCAACCTCTTGAGTAAGTAATTGGTAAGCGCGCTTGCAGATCTCTACTTTACGCGCGAGCGTCTCCGCTTGACCCTGCTCGTCAAAGGCCATGACGACCACCGCTGCACCATAGCGGCGCGCCAACTTAGCTTGCTCCAAGAAACTCGCTTCGCCTTCCTTAAGTGATATCGAATTAACGATGCTTTTACCTTGAAGGCATTTCAAGCCGGACTCGATAATCTCCCATTTACTCGAGTCGATCATGATGGGAACTTTCGCGATGTCTGGCTCGGCCATTGCTAGGTTGAGGAAGCGAACCATGGCGGCTTCGGAGTCCAGCATTCCTTCATCCATATTAATATCAATGATCTGGGCACCATTCTCAACTTGCTGCTTTGCAACCTCTAACGCGGAGTCATAGTCTTGGGCTTCAATCAGTCGTCTAAAGATAGCTGAACCGGTCACGTTGGTTCGTTCACCTACGTTAACGAATAGGCTGTCTTCTCGGACTGCTAAGGGTTCCAGACCGCTCAGTCCGAGATAGCTGTTGTCCGCAAAGTCAATCCGCGCCTTGTGGTTGACCATCACTTCAGCTAAGGCCGAAATATGATGAGGTGTGGTGCCGCAGCAACCGCCGACAATGTTCAACCACCCTTGCGCGGCAAACTCGCCCACGAGCTCTGCCATTTCCTCAGCTGTCTGGTCGTATTCTCCGAATTGGTTGGGAAGGCCGGCGTTGGGGTGGGCAGAAATCGCGCAGTCGGCAATATCGGCTAAGGCCTTAATATGCGGCCGCAATTCCTCCGCGCCGAGCGCACAGTTCAATCCTATAGATAGCGGTTTGGCGTGCTTAACGGAGTGCCAGAATGCCTCCACAGTTTGTCCCGATAACGTTCTGCCGGAGGCATCGGTAATAGTTCCGGAGATCATAATGGAAATGTTCCGATCCAGCTCTTCTGCCACGGTATCTATGGCAAAAATTGCTGCCTTGGCATTGAGTGTATCGAAGATGGTTTCAATCATGATTGCGTCTACGCCACCTTCTAGCAGCGATTTAGTTGCATCTTTGTAGGTGTTGACGAGTTGGTCGAAGGTGATGCTACGAGCACCAGGGTCATTGACGTCGGGACTTAAGGAGGCGGTGCGATTAGTTGGGCCAAGTACCCCAACCACATAGCGCTGGGTGCCCGAGCTGGCAGTTATCTCATCGGCAACGCGGCGAGCTAAGAGAGCGCTCTCACGGTTTAATTCATTGACCAGTTCGGCCATCTCGTAGTCCGCCATGGATGGCGAGTTAGCATTAAAGGTATTGGTGCAGATTATATCTGCTCCCGCCTCAAGGTATTGGCGGTGGATGGACTCAATGATACTAGGTTGTGTGAGACTGAGTAGGTCATTATTGCCCTTCAGGTCACAGGGCCAATTCGCAAAGCGGCTGCCACGGTAATCTGCTTCCGCCAGTTGGTAGCCCTGGATCATGGTGCCCATGGCTCCATCTAAAAGTAGAATTCGATCTTTTACTGCTTGATCTAACATTCCTATATTACCTCAAACCATCTCGACAGCAGGGCGAATGCCCAATGAGTGACATACAGCGTAGCAGAGTTCTGCGCGGTTCAAAGTATAGAAGTGGAAGTCATTAACGCCTTCGTTTTGAAGTGCGAGCACTTGCTCTATTGCAATATTGGCAGCAATCAACTGTCGGGTCTCCGCGTCATTATCTAAGCCTTCGAAGCTATCGCTCAGCCACTTGGGAAGATCGGTACCACAGGCCCCCGCGAACCGCTTAAGGGTATTGAAGTTGGTTACTGGGAGAATCCCTGGAATGATTGGCTTATCAATACCAGCTAGGACGCATCGGTCTCTGAAGCGCAGATAGGCCTCAGTAGAGAAGAAGAACTGGCTAATCGCAAAGTCGGCACCCGCATCAAACTTGCGCTTTAAGTTGTCGATGTCGAAATGTGCGCTAGGAGCTTCGGGATGTGTTTCCGGATAGGCGGCCACGCCGATACGAAAGTCATGTTGGCGTTTGAGGCCCGCTACGAGGTCGGCCGCATAGTGGTAGCCGTCGGGCTTTGGCGTATAAACGCTGCCCGCGCCAGAGGCTGGATCGCCTCGAAGTGCCATGATGCTTTTCACTCCCATTTTCCAATAGCTATCAGCCACTTCGTCGACTTCGCTTCGAGAAGCATCGACACATGTTAGGTGAGGCATTGTTGGAATAGCCGTCTGTTCGCCTAAGGCTTTAATAACGCGATGAGTGTTGTCTCGTGTTGAACCGTCGGCACCGTAGGTGACTGATACAAATTCAGGAGCGAGCGTCTTTAATCGTGCCACACTTTTCCACAGCGTTTCTTCAATAGCCGGTGTACTGGGCGGAAAGAATTCAAAGGACACCTTTGGCACCGGACGTGATGATGTGGCTTGGCGTTGAGCTCGGAGTTCGTGTGCACCTTGAAACATGACTGACCCTTGAATTAATAAATATTGATATATCAAAATATTTTGATGTTTACAGCTTCATAATATATAAAAATCTAGGTCTTTCAAGCCTTTAAGCAAAATGATTTTTATAAATTCAAAGCTATAACTGAGTGATAGCAAGGTGTACTGCGAATGCATTACTTTTTAGCATAAACGGCAATAAACTCAGTAATTCGTCATTCTGTGGGTGAAGACCCGTAGATCGGCGGGTTGAGGATTAGCCGCTAAGACCAACTGCTAGCCTTTAGGAACGATAAGGCTAGTTCGAACTTGCTTTAAATTTCGAACGTGAGTGGTGTGCTGACATTTAATCGATTTCGTTGTAGGTCAATGAGCTCAGTGTTACGCCAGGGCTTTGATGACCAAAGCCACAGCGTACTGCTTCAGCGTAATGCCTCACTGGAATGATAAAGAGCGATGCCTTCGTCACGAGTGACCGCAATCCAAAGTTGATCATTAATGATCGCCATTCTAGGGACGCCTGAGGAGCGCTGTGCTGACGAAGCAGTAATACGGAATGTGTTAGCGGTAGCGGAAAGATCAGTCGAGTCGAGGCGAATAATTTTCACGGTCGACCCAGAATCGGTTGTACTGCTCAGGTGGCTGATAAAACTGTAGCGACCATACTGCAGTGCATCAATTCTTCCCAACGTAGTGTTGGATAGCGTTATCGGCGCAGAGCCAGCCACTTTAAACTTCAACTCAGCGTTGCCTTTAGCTTGGGTATACCAGGCTAAGGCCGCTTTACCCTGGCGGTCTATGACACTGGGGCCATTAACTGGGCAGCCGCTAATCTGCCAGTTATCTTCATGCCACGGTGCGGACTCAGTAAATTTCGCTCCATTCCAGCGAGAAATAGCAATGTCGCGAACTTCCTCTTCTGAACGATCACGATAGGCTAGCATTGGCGCTCCACCCACCGATGCTAAAGCCGTATGACAACAGTCGCAACTTCGGCTGTCGAGCGTTTCATTTGAGTGCACGCTACCATCTGCATTGATAATTGCCCAGTTGACCATCATGGCTCCGCCATGAGCACCGTGGTGTCCAATGGTGTTACGTCCATCCAGCCAGCTAATCAGAAATGAATCACCCAGCGGAATAATGTCAGCAAAGCCGTGCTCGCCGCCGGAATTATCATTGTTGAGTTGAGTGGGGGGCTGCCACGTAGCACCATTGTCGAACGATTGAACCAGCCAAATATTATAACTGTAGGTACCTTCATCATGTTTTTTTAGGTACCAGGTGACAATATGGTTGCCGTTACGGGATATGGCGGGGAAATCAGCCCAGTTGACGAACCAGTCATTGCCTTGGGCGACTACTTGCTCAGTCAAAGCGCCTCGGTGGTCGATATGGGCGACGACGAGTTCGGTCTCAGCTTGGGAAGTGCGTTGGTAACTTAATAAGCCACCTTGCTCATCACTGAATAAATTGGGGGTACTGGCGTTGTTAACTTGGATCACGGAGAAATTTGGCTCGATACTCGTCTTGATCGATGACGAGTCACAGGCCGAAAACATGCTGATAAGGCTTACAACTAAAATTCGAATCATACTACTACCATGAAGTTCTCAAGAGCCAACAACCCTAGCAGTCTAGGTATTGTGGAGTAATATTTAAGCACAGAGAAAACAAAAAAGCCGAGACAAATGTCTCGGCTTTAGAGTATGCAAAACAGAAATTAGAAGTTCTTCTGAATACTCACACCGTAAGTAGCCGGCTCGCCTGGGTAGGCTTTGAGCGTGCCATCTTGCAGTGGAACATCGAAGACTGTTGCGTGGTATTCTTCATCCGTAATGTTACGGCCCCAGAAAATCACATCAACATCAGCTTCGATGAAGCTAATTCCTGCGCGAGCATTGATGCTGCTATAAGCATCCTGTGCCTTAAGCGGATCGTTGTTTTGGTCAGTCATTGTTTCAGAGCGATAAACATACTCAGCTTGTACGAAGCCTTCAATACCTGAACTTAGATTGAAGCCTTGATTTAAACCGAATACTGCGTCGTGCTCAGGTACGTTAGACAGTCTGTCACCGGTACGATCACAGAAACCTTGACCTGAATTACCTGGATCGGCCATTCCAGTCTGCCATGGCGTTGCAACCCAGCAGTTACCCTGCTTAAAGTCTTTGAAGCTAGCATCGGTGTAGGCATAACCAAGGTTCGCCGTGAGCATATCAGTCACCGCCCAAAGTACTTCAATTTCACCACCAGATGTTTCTAGCTGTCCGGCGTTCTGAAGGTTGAAGCCAGTACCCGTAAATGCGTTGGCCTGGAAGTCATCAACGGTGCTCGCGAATAGCGCGGCGTTCACACGCATGCCGATACTATCAAAGTCACGTTTAAGACCTAACTCGTAGGTGATGGAAGTTTCTGCATCAAATACTGGATCGAACGCTGCATCGATACGATCAGTGTTGGTACCGCCTGATTTATAGCCCGTTCCCGCCGACGCATAGATCAGCGTGTTATCATCCGGTAGGAATGATAATTTGACACTACCAGTGACCTGCTCATCGGAGAGGCTAGCAGTGACGTCGGGGCGCGGAGCAAGTACTGCTAAGGCATAGTGAGCCCAGCCCTCAGAGAAGTATGGCTGGTACTGAGGCATCAACTGAAGTGCAGTAGCGGTATCGCCAGTGGCGAGTGCGTAGCCAAGTGCCGGTAAATCGGCACCTGCAGAGCCTATTTGCGCTAAGCTAGTTGCTGGGCCCCACATAACTTCTTCACCACCATCAAGTTCGTAATACGTGGTGTTGAGGTCCTTGTCTTCCTTAGTGAAACGAACACCAGCGGTCAAAATCAATGAGTCAGTGAAGGAATAATCCATCTGACCAAATACCGCATAGGAGCTCTGCTCCTGCAACGCATCGTGCTGGGCGCTAAATTCATCAAAGAATGGTGAAGCTGCACCTGGGAATAACGGCGCAAAAGGAGTACCAGCTAGCTGCGCTGCAATGGCATCAATACCACCGATAAATGCATCTAAACCTAACGCTGTAACCGCATAGGGCTCGAGTTGGTCATAGCCGTTAAGTTCATAGTGAAGATCGGCTTCTTGCTCGTAGTAATATAAACCACCTACTGCTGTCAGATTGTCACTTTGGTATGTTAGGCGGAATTCTTGCGAGAAGGATTCGCTCTCTGCGTCATTGATAGTGGTAATGATACGAACATCAGAAAAGTCTGAGTCAATTTCATCGCCCGAGTCGAAACTGCGCAGGGCAGTAACCGATGTCAGTGATAGACTCTCACTAAGATCGTAATTCACTTCTAGCGAGTAGCCGGAATCGATCACGGTAGAGGTTGGTACAATATTCGATGACATTTCACGATTATAGAAATCGTCGTCATTTAGAACGGTACCGCCAAGTGATTGAAATAGCGCATCAGGGCCGAACTCTGGAGTGCCGCTGGCCGTCGTGTAAAAGCTATTTAAGATTGTTGGTGCCACGCAGCATATTTCATCAAGTTCTGCATGATCGCCAATGAAACGAACACTTAGATCATCCGAAGGCTCCCAAAGTGCCTGAAAACGAAGACCCCAGCGGTTTCGATTGTTAATGTCTTGATCAAGATTAACGAGGTTACCAAACCCATCGCGTTCTGAGCTGAAGCCCGTTATACGAAAAGCAAGTTCATCGTCGATCGCGGAGATAGACTTCGCTAACTGGACATTAGTTAGGCCGTAGTTGCCAACGTTCACGTTCACATAACCATCACCATCATGGGTTGGCTTGGCTGAACGGAATAGGATTGCACCCGAAGGGGTGTTCTTGCCGAAGAGGGTACCCTGAGGCCCCTTAAGAACTTCAACCGCTTCTAAATCAACCATCTCGTTGATCATCGAACTTTGACGCGCACGATAGACACCGTCGATGTAAAGGCCGACAGACGACTCAAGCGCGTAGTTCTGACTTGAGGTGCCCACGCCGCGAATAGAGAAGTTTGCAGTGTTGGCCGTTTGGTTCATACCCGCGATTAAGCCCGGTACGTTAGTTTGTAAATCGAAAACGTCTTTGATAACACTCTCTTGGAGCGCTTCACCCGAGATTACGGTCACAGCTACAGGAACTTCCTGCAAGCTCTGTTCACGTTTCTGGGCGGTAACAAGTACTTCTTCAAGGACAGCTGAGTGAGCAACATTCGCTAAGCAGATGGCAGCAGCCAGAACTGAAAGACGAGTAGTCGGCTTCGAGGACTTTATCATTTTTATTTCCCTAACAAGCGATTCATTATAATTATTAGTTAGTCTGTATAGACTTAACTGATACGTTGCCACATTTGTATCGGCTTGTCATGAGAAATTGAGGTTTTAAGTGATGTAAAAGTGACTATTCGGTCACTATTTTATTCTGCGGTGAATAGAGAGGGCGATGACCAGTATTAGAAAACAAAGGGTGATTAGCGGGGTGTTTAGCCAATATTGAAACGGGGTTGTACCTTTACGTGGTTGAAGGGTTCCGTCGAAGCGTGTTGCAACAAAACGTTCAGCACTCACTTCCACGACACCGTAGCGGTTAATCAGTGCAGAGATGCCATTGTTAGTAACCCTTACCATGGGGCGATTGGTCTCAATGGTTCGCCAGCGTGCGATTTCAAAGTGTTGAATTGGACCAAGTGTGTCACCGAACCAAGTATCGTTACTGTGGTTGCTTAAAAACTGACTAGTGCGGCTTGAGGCTGCCATCAAACTGCCATAGGCCACTTCGTAGCAAACCGCAGGCGTTACCTTTCGACCGTTAATGGTAATCGGTTGTTGCAGAGCGCTACCCGCGGCCTGTGAACCTACCGGTAAGTCGAACAGGTGGAAGATGGGCCCAAGAAAATCGATGAGTGGAATGTATTCACCGAAGGGAACGAGCTGCTGTTTGTCATAGACGCCGCTAGAGTCACCAATCGCAACGATTGAGTTGCGGATCGCAAAGTGGCCGTCGACCGAGCGACGGGTAGGCACGCCGCCTAAAATATGTAGATTTTGGGTGGCTGCTAAATCATTTAACTGAGCGAGTAGCGGTGAGTTCTCGCCGGCGATAATAGGTAGGGCTGCCTCGGGCCAAAAAACCACGCCGTTAGGAGGGTCTCGACGAGTCAGTTGCCAGAGTTGGTTGACAATTTGCTCACGATATTGCGGTAGCCATTTTATATCTTGGTCAATATTGGGTTGTATCACGGTGAATGGCATTGGCTCACCGTCCGGCTGCGTCCAGGGGACTTGCTTCAATTGCCAACCTAGCGAAGCAAAAATTAGCAGCGCGCCAAAAAAACCAATCGCGCCGGTTTGCTTGGGATAACGTAGCCAATGACTTAGCAACGTGGCCAGAAAGATAATCACCCAGGAAACAAGAAGCGTGCCGCCAATGGTTGCAAATCCGGCAAACGGCGAATCGATAAATCCATGTCCAGTTTGTAACCATGGGAAGCCGGTGAGAACCCATTCTCGGCTCCATTCGCCCAGAACCCAAATGCTGGGAAAACTTAGCAACTGAATACTCAGTTTACGCGAGCGTATTCGCAACCAAGCGAGAAAGGGGAGCCACCATAACAAAGCCATAAAGGCGCAAAAAGCCAGTGTTGCGAGGGCACTAAGCGCCCAGGGTAGGTTGCCAAAATTATAAATACTATGATGGATCCAACCCACCCCGAATAGCCAATAGCCCAGCGCGAAGCCATAGAGACGTCTGGCTTGTTTTGCCTTGGGGCTGTATTCGATGACGGTGAGAAGTGCCGGAATGATGGCAAACCAGAGCGGCCATAAGTTGAAGGGTGCGAAGCTTAATATCGCCAGCGCACCCAAACAAAATAAAATGATACCGCCCCATTGATTCACCTGTTCACGCATAGGCTCAGGCTATTCCTTTGGTGGAGTGACGCGCAATAGATGAATTTGTCGGCTATCGGCGTTTAAAATTTCAAAGGAATAGCCTTCAATAAGTGTGGTTTCGCCGCGGTTTGGCAGGTGGCCAAACGCTTGCATTGCTAAACCGCCAATCGTATCGAATTCCTCATCAGAGAATTCGCTCTGAGCGACTTCATTGAATTCATCAATAGGTGTGAGGGCTTGCGCGACATAGCTGCCATTAGGCATCTTGCGAATAAAAGTGTCATCATCGTGATCGTCATCAGTTTCATCCTCGATTTCACCAACGATCTCTTCGAGTACGTCCTCAATGGTAACGAGTCCAGCAACACCGCCGTATTCGTCAACGACCACCGCCATATGCTGACGGTCCTCGCGGAACTCGCTTAGCAGGATGTTCAGGCGCTTTGATTCGGGAACTAGGTTAACCTTGCGGAGAATATCGGCGACAGAGAAATTACTATGATCTTCCAGCGCGACGGGGAGCAAGTCCTTGGCAAGTAGTAGGCCTTTGATATCGTCGTTACTATCGCCGACGACAGGGAAGCGGGAGTGGGCCGATTCCATTACGATATTACAGATGTCCTTGAACGAATCACTGTAGTGTATGACGACCATCTGTGAGCGAGGGATCATGATATCTCGCACCTGTTCGTCGGATACGCCAAGCGCACCTTCCATGATGTCGAGAGCTTCGCGGTTGAGAAGTTTGTTTTCGTGTGCGTTTTGCAGCACATCTACCAGCTCCTCACGTGATCGTGGTTCATTCGAAAATAAACCAGCGACCTTCTCAACCCAAGATTTCTCCTGTGAGGAACTGCTCGATCGGTCTTCGCTCATAGCGAGTCTTCATCTCCATTTGCTGTTTCGTAAGGGGGAGGATACCCCATTGTGGTTAAAATTTTGGTTTCCATGGCTTCCATAAGATTGGCTTCTGCGTCTTCTAAATGATCATAGCCCAGTAAATGCAAGGTACCATGTATTGTGAGATGTGCCCAGTGCGCACTGAGCAATTTGTGCTGCTCAGCGGCTTCTTCAGCTACTACCGGCTGGCAAATAACGAGATCGCCCAGTAGTGGTAGCTCCACTCCCGCTGGAAAGTCAGTGGGAAAAGACAACACATTAGTAGGCTTGTTCTTACCACGATACTGACAGTTGAGAGTCTGACTTTCGACGCGGTCAACAATACGAATGCTGACCTCCGAATCGCTTCGGTGTTCTTGCAGCGCTGCGGCTACCCATCGATGAAAATCCTTCGAACAAGGTGCTGGAAGGCCATCTACGTTGTCGATGTCAACGGTGATTTCAGCGCTCATTGAGTTTCGACTGCTCGCTTGGGTCATTCGCCTCAAACTCATCGTACGCATCGACGATACGTTGCACCAATGGGTGTCGAACCACGTCCGCGGAGGCAAAATAGGTAAAACTAATACCGTCAATATCGCGAAGAACGCGGCTTACATGAACTAGGCCCGATTGAGTACCACGCGGTAAGTCAATCTGAGACATATCACCCGTGATAACGGCGGTTGAGCCAAAACCAATACGAGTTAAGAACATTTTCATCTGGGCGCGTGTCGTGTTCTGTGACTCATCCAGAATAATATAAGAACTGTTTAGCGTTCGGCCGCGCATGTAGGCGAGTGGCGCAATTTCAATGACTTGGCGTTCGATGAGTTTATTAACGGTTTCGACACCGAGCATCTCATAGAGCGCGTCATAGAGCGGACGAAGATATGGATCAATCTTCTGTGCTAAATCACCAGGAAGGAAGCCGAGCTTTTCACCGGCCTCAACGGCTGGTCTAACTAAGAGGATTCGTTCTACTTCGTTGTTGAGCAGAGCCTCTACCGCCAACGCCACAGCAAGATAAGTTTTGCCGGTTCCCGCAGGCCCTAAGCCAAAATTAATATCATAGCGGCGGACCGACTGAACGTACTTCTGCTGGTTGAGGCCGCGTGGCTTGATCATTTCCTTTTTGGTGCGAATAACCGGAATGTCGTTCACGCTATCCGTTGACTTGTCTGGTGCATGTTCGTGACCGGCGTGGCGAAGCTGGACGTGAATCATTTCAGCGGTAATGGTGTCGTTTTCTGTCTGCTTGAAGACATCCTGCAAAAACGCCTGAGCCACTTCAGCTGCATCTGACTTTCCGTAGATAGAAAACTGGTTGCCGCGATTGTGGATCGCAACATTTAGTCGCTTTTCAATCAGACGTAAATGCTGATCGAAGGGTCCGCAAAGGTTTGCTAGACGTTGAACATCGTTAGGTTCCAGCGACAAGACGCTGGGCTTTTGTTCGGACTTCGTTACATCGGTAGTCAACAACTTCGTTTCCCTTGGTTTTTAATTGCGATGGTCATTTCAATCATTCACCCATCGAGTTCAGAATGCAATAGCTGTCCACGGAGTGAATTAGGTAAGGCTTCTTCAATGATCACGGTTGCGAACTTTCCGATCAACGCAGGCTGGTCACAGCGGAAGTTAACAACGCGGTTATTCTCTGTACGACCTTGCAGCTGGCCTGGATCCTTTTTAGAGAAACCGGTGACGAGAATTTTTTCTTCGTTACCCACCATCTTGCGGGAAATCTCTTGGGCGTGTTGGTTAATTCGCGCCTGCAGAATATGTAGGCGCTCTTTTTTAACCTTCTCGTCGGTTTCGTCTTTTAGGTCTGCGGCTGGCGTACCTGGGCGTGCGCTGTAGATAAAGCTGAATGAGGTATCAAAGCCAATGTCATTGATAAGCTTCATGGTTTGCTCGAAATCAGCTTCGGTTTCACCCGGGAAACCAATAATGAAGTCAGAACTCATTGAAAGGTTAGGACGAATAGCGCGTAGTTTGCGAATTTTGCTCTTGTACTCGAGTGCAGTATGGCCACGCTTCATCGCTGCGAGAATTCGATCAGACCCACTTTGAACGGGCAGGTGAAGATGCGAAACCAACTCCGGAATATCGGCGTAGGCTTGGATAAGGCTTGGGCTAAATTCAACCGGGTGTGACGTCGTGAAGCGAATGCGATCAATACCTTCAATTTGAGCTACGTAGGAAATCAGCTCGGCGAGATCAACGGTGTGACCTTCATCATTAGCATCACGGTAGGCATTCACGTTTTGCCCCAGTAAGTTAATTTCACGAACACCTTGCTCTGCCAGTGACATACATTCGGCTAGCACATCCGCTACCGGACGACTAACTTCTTCTCCTCGAGTGTAGGGCACTACGCAGAAAGTACAGTACTTAGAACAGCCTTCCATGATAGAAACAAACGCCGAGGCGCCATCAGCTTCTGGGGTAGGGAGGTGATCAAACTTTTCAATTTCCGGGAAGGTAATATCAACGACTACGGCACCATTGCCCTGGCGCTTCTCGTCAATCATTTCTGGGAGGCGGTGCAAGGTCTGTGGACCAAAGACAACGTCGACAAAGGGGGCGCGCTTGGCGATGTTTTCGCCCTCTTGCGAGGCCACACAGCCACCGACACCAATAATAAGATCGGGATTATTTGCTTTGAGGTTTTTCCAACGCCCTAGCTGGTGGAAAACCTTTTCTTGCGCTTTCTCACGAATCGAGCAGGTGTTGAGTAGAATGACATCAGCTTCTTCGGGGTTATCGGTGGCAATCATGTCATGCTCTTCGCCAAGAAGGTCACGCATACGTGAACTGTCATACTCATTCATCTGACAGCCGTGTGTCTGAATAAATAGCTTCTTTTCGGTTGAGGTGCTCATGTTGACTCCGTGAATGCAAATTGGCCGAAAAATCGGCAAAAAAAGTGCTGCTATATTAACCGTAAACGTAGCTCGTTGCCACGATACACCGTTTCATTTTATGCGTTGTTGTGCGTATTCGCAGCAATATTGCTTTGCCGGGAAGAAAATATCGATAATGACTCGCCAATTTAGTGTCGTTTAGGATCTCTATGGAAAGCAA
The DNA here is from genome assembly GCF_947497555.1 of uncultured Umboniibacter sp. Lineage (NCBI taxonomy): Bacteria > Pseudomonadati > Pseudomonadota > Gammaproteobacteria > Cellvibrionales > Cellvibrionaceae > Umboniibacter > uncultured Umboniibacter sp. Next base: position 105,897 of record NZ_CANMGY010000004.1, on the reverse strand, counting down.
TCAAAGCGTGCTAAGCGAGGTGCTTAGATTGGGGGGTTGAGGAGATAAAGTGGTCTCACCGAGGTCGCTGAGGACCTGCGGTGAGGCTGAAGCCGACGACTATTTTGCGGTGGCGATTGCCACACAGAGGCAGAAGGCATCCATTGCTTCGTCAAGTTCGGCGATGGTTGGGAAGCTTGGTGCTAGTCGAATGACCGAATCGCTTTCATCGTTGCCGTAGGGATGGGTCGCACCGGCAGGAGTAAGCTTTACGCCCAGTTCCGCGGCCAAGGCGACAATCTTTGTTGCGGTACCCTCGGGAGCATAAAAGGTAACGAAATACCCACCATTCGGCCGTGTCCATTCACCCTGTTCGCCTGAGTTCAGGTGTTGATCAAGCTTGTTCACCACCATTTCCATACGGGGTTTAATGAGTTCGGCATGAAGTGCCATGTGATTGGCCAGCGCAGATTTCGTAGGAAATAGCGCAACATGGCGTAGCTGGCCGACTTTATCGGGGCCAATGGCGCTCATACCCAAGTGCTTTAAGAAGAAGGCTCGCTGACTCTCACTACAGGCCATAAAGGCAACGCCCGACCCCGCGTGACTAATCTTAGAGGTTGAGGCAAATAAGAAGGCGGAGTCTAGGGTTCCAGCGGCTTCGCTGAGTGCCCAGAAATCTGCTAAGACATCGGGTCTGTTGTTATCCAAGTGGTGCACCGCGTAGGCGTTGTCCCAAAGAACAATAAAACCGTCGCCCGCTAGATTACCAAGATTCGCGATTCGTTTTACCGTAGCGTCGTCGAAGGTGACGCCCGTTGGATTTTGATACTTAGGTACACACCAAATTCCCTTGATGCTTGTGTCGTTGGCAACTAACGCTTCCACAGCGTCCATATCTGGACCGCCAGCGCGGAATGGGACTGGGACCATGTTGATACCCAGTTCTTCACAGATACTAAAGTGACGGTCGTAACCGGGGGTTGGGCAAAGGAAACTGATATCGCCCTGCCAAGCAGGGTTGAACAACTTTTGGAAGAGTACCGTTTGATACATCATCGTCAGTGATGAGTTACCACCGGCAATCACCGCCGACTCCGGTGTGTCTAACAACCAAGATCCCAATGGTTTAATCTCTGCAATACCCTCTAAACCGCCGTAGTTGCGCGTATCAGTTCCGCTGGTCAAATAATTGCCATCAAGAATGCCATCAATTCTATCGGCCAGACTAAGTTGTTTGGCACTGGGCTTGCCGCGGGTTAAATCAAGCGCTAATTGCTTGCTTTGATACTGGGTATAGAGAGTCGTTAGATCTTCGGCACTTAAGGTTCCAAGAGGTTGTTCGCTCACGGTAAGGCTCCTGCGGCGGATAGTAAGGTTCAGTATACAATCAGGGCGCTATTTTGGCTGAGATTTTTAGGCTGGGTCAAATGAAATTAGCGCATTGAAGCTATTCTTATCTAGCTTGTCAGTTTTGATCAGATTTCACCCGTTAATGCTAATAGTGTATCCCCACTCGTGTCAGATTTGAGTGTTGTAATGAAGTCATCAACAACACACAACTACTCAATCAAGAGGGAATCATCATGACATTATCTATTATTAAAACTACCGCACTAACAACCGTTTTTAGTATTGCAGCGGTCACTTCACCAGCGACCTTAGCAGAAACCAATCATGCCCTCGACGCGAAGCAGGGTGCTACCTTCCTTGGTGGCGCAGTGGTCGGCGCGGCGGCGGGTGGTCCGGTTGGCTTCGTTATTGGAGGCATCCTAGGAGCCTACTATGCAGAAGAGCTTGGAGAGGCCGATCAAGTAGAGCACATTGCACTGGAAATGCAGGATTTAAATCAGGCTTTGACTCTGAAAACGGCCGAAGTCAGGGCCATTGAAGATCAGTTAGCAGAGCAACAGCAGCTTCAGCAGCAATCACTCGTTGCGCTAGAGCGGGCTTTAAACGTAGAAACACTCTTCGGCACCGATCAATACGAGCTGTTTGAAGGCGATAAACGTCGACTGCAGCAGGTTGCCCAAGCTTTGAATGAATTCCCTGAAGTGCTGATAGAAATTCACGGCTTCGCGGATCACCGCGGCGATGCCACCTATAACGCGGAGTTGTCACAAAAACGCGCGGACGCCGTAGCGAGTGCCCTGGTTGAAGCCGGCATTGAGGCGGAACGTTTGATGATCGTTGCGGGCGGCGAAGTGGTAACCGCCGAGCTGGATAGCGATCTAAGTCGTCATCGCCGTGCAACGATCAATATTGAGTTGCAAGCGACAGCGATTGCGCAGAACTGAGCGCTTACTAACAGCTCGAGAGAGGCTATTCAACACTAACCTCGAACGTCAGCGTTAAACCAGCAAAAAAAGAAGCCCTGGGGAGGTTCCTCAGGGCTTCATGTTGATTTTGAGCGTCCACGTTACACTACAGTGGTTAGTGAAGTAGGTTGAATCAGTAATACTTAGAACCGACGGGATTTGTAGAACCTACCCTTGATCTTACCATTTTGCAGGAATGAAATTGCCTTGGCCGCAGCCGGGCGGGCAATGGCAATGTAAGATTGGAAGTTGAGGATCTGGATGGCACCAATTTGATCGCCGCGAAGCCCGCCGTCTCCCGTAAGGGCGCCAAGAATATCGCCCTTGCGCACTTTGTTCTTCTTACCCCCCGCGATGGCCACGGTAACATACTCAGGCTCCTTCGGTTTAGCGGCTTGAATGAAGTCATTCGGGAAGGGGATAATTCGTGCACTGTCATCTTTTGCCAGCACCTTATCGACTAAATAACTGGCGCCAAGTAAGGTTACTGCTACCCCTTTCTTTCCCGCGCGACCGGTCCGGCCGATTCGATGGGTATGGGTTGCGCTATCACGCGCGAGCTCATAGTTGAGTACTAAATCGACATCGTCAATATCTAAGCCCCGTGCTGCAACATCCGTAGCGACCAAGATCTGGGTGCTGAGATTGCTGAAGCGGACGATGTTTTCGTCACGCTGCTTCTGCTCTAAATCACCATGGAGTGCTAGGCAGATGAAACCGGATTCATAGAGCTCGCGGCTAAATTGCTTCACGTTGGCAATGGTGTTGCAGAACACAATAGCCGTGGTAGGCTCAAGCTCACTCAAAATTGAAATAGCGGCCTGATTAGGATCTAATTTACTGCAATCATAGTAGGTATGTTCAATCGTATTTTTTGTGACGACGGGCTCAGAGCTGACGCGCTCAGCATTGCGCTGAAAGCGACTGCTGATGGACTCAATTCCCTTCGGAAAGGTCGCAGAGAATAACCAGGTGTGTTCGCGCTGAGCGCATTCGTCCAGGAGTTCGCTGATAACATCGATAAACCCCATATCCAGCATTCTATCTGCTTCGTCTAGCACTACGGTATGCACCCGGTGCAGCGGCAGGCTCTCCTTGCCAACCAGATCAGAAATTCGTCCCGGAGTACCCACCACAATGTCACAGCCGTGTTCGAGTGAGCGTAATTGAGGGCCAATTGGCTGGCCACCGCAGAGGGTTAAAATCTTTAGATTCTCAATGAGCACCGCAGCCTTGCGTAAACTTTCCGCTACCTGCTGAGCCAGTTCTCGGGTAGGGCACAACACCAAGGCTTGCGGAACGCGTTGTGCTGGCTTGATGTATTGCAGCAGGGCGGCGCCAAAGGCCAGAGTCTTACCACTACCAGTTTGCGCTTGCGCAATGATATCTCGGCCTTCGAGTAACAGTGGCAGACTATCACGCTGAATGGGGGTAAGTTGGCGGATATTTTGGCTGTCGAGTGCTTTGACAATGCGCTTATCCAGTGGCAGGTCGCTAAATTGAGAAATTGGCACAAGGTGCTCCTCTAAAGTTGATAGTGGCAGTATACCAGTCAATCTTCGTGGGCGCGGATAAATTGCCCAATAAATGCGGTTGTGTTACTGCCATAGCGTAAATTGTTTCGGCAGTGTGCTAACATCGATGCAGTGGAATAAAAAGGAATTACTTAATGCGCTTTATCATGACCTTAGTTGCCGTAGCGTTAGTCGGCCTTCTTGGCTGTACTGACCCAAATGTTGATTTCGAAAACCAGCTGCAGCAGGAGTACGACCGGAGGGTAGCGTCCTCGCCCTTGGCGATGTCGATGCGTGGGGATCGGTCTCGCAATGGCGAGTGGGGTGATTTCTCCCCGGCGGCAGCAACCGCCGAGTACGAAGCCGATTTGGCTTACCAAACGCAGTTACTTGCGGTTGACGAAGAGTCACTGTCGGCCGCTAACAGGCTGAATTTGCAAATGGCGCTATTTGAGGTTAATGACCGAATCGAGGCCTATGAATATGGCTCGCACCTATTGCCGCTAACGATGCGCGAAGGTCCTCAGACGTCCTATGATATTGCCTCCTACCTGCGCTTCGAGACTGAACAGGACTTTATAGATTGGCTTGAACGTCTCGAGACCATTGAGCAAATGCTGAATGGCTATGAGGCACTGATGCGGGAGGGTATGGCTCGTGGATTGGTTCAACCACGCGTCGTCATGGAGCGAGTAGTGCATCAACTGGACCTACTGGTCACCGGCGAAGCACAGAACAATGCGTTCTATCGTCCCTTTGAAAGCGAAGTGCTAGATCAATTTGCGTCAGCGGAGGATCTTCGCAACCGAGCGGAGGCTGCTATCACTCACCAGGTGATACCTGCGTTTGCGGACTTTAAAGCATTCTTTGTGAATGAGTATCTGCCAGCCTGTCGCGAGCAACCGGGCGTAGGCGTTAGCACCGAGGGGCTTGCTTTCTACGAGTATCTTGCGAAGCATTTTACGACGACTTCTTTAACGCCTGCTGAGATTCATCAGATTGGGCTAGATGAAGTCGCCCGTTTACGTGCAGAGATGCACGAAGTGATGGACGAAGTAGGCTTTGAGGGCGAGCTGTTGGAATTCTTTGATTTCCTTCGTAATGACCCGCAGTTCTATTACTCGAATTCAGAGGAGCTTCTGCAAGCATATTTAGCTACCTCCAAGCGCCTAGACCCTGAGTTGGTTTCGCTGTTTGGTCGACTACCTCGGACTCCCTATGGGGTTAAAGCCATTCCCGACGAAATTGCTCCGGACACGACTACCGCTTACTACATGCAACCAGCTGTAGATGGTTCGCGCGCGGGTTATTACTACGTGAATCTCTATGCGCCAGAGAGTCGGCCTATTTGGGAAATTGAAGTGCTATCCGTGCACGAGGCGGTGCCAGGGCATCATTTGCAGATTGCTCTAGCGCAGGAGCAGGAATCCTTGCCGCCGTTTCGTCGTGAAATGGGTATCGGCGCATTTGTTGAAGGCTGGGGGCTTTATTCAGAGCGCCTAGGCTATGAAATGGGTCTCTATCAAGATCCCTATTCCAAGTTCGGCCAGTTAACCTATGATATGTGGCGTTCGATTCGCTTAGTGGTGGATACCGGCATTCATGCTATGGGCTGGAGCCGCGAAGAAGCGATTGAGTACTTCAAGCAAAATGCCCCGAAATCAGAGTTAGATATTGTCAATGAAATTGACCGCTACATCGGTTGGCCCGGACAGGCGTTAGGTTACAAAATTGGTCAGTTGAAAATCCTTGAGTTGCGGGCCTATGCCGAAGCAAGCTTAGGAGAAGAATTCGATATTCGTCGTTTCCATGATGCGTTACTCGAAAATGGTTCGGTACCACTAGATGTGCTGGAAACTCGGATGCGAGAGTGGGTGAGTGAAGAAAAGTTGCGTTAGGGGTTTTATTTTTAAAAAACGCCCCTATATAAGAAGTTCGACAACGAATTTATTCACTTAAGAGAGATATTATGACTGATTTCAACACGACTGAGGAACGCGTAAGCTACGGTATTGGCCGTCAAATGGGCGACCAACTAGCTCAAGGTGCATTCAAAGAAGTTTCCTTAGCGTCTGTTATCGCCGGTATTACCGATGCGATGGAAGGCAACCCAAGCGCCGTTCCTGAAGCAGAGCTTAGCGCTGCATTCCAGGAAATCATGGCACGTATGGAAGAAGAGCAGAAAGCAGCTTCGGCTGACGTGATTGCAGCGGGCGAGAACTTCCTCAAGGAAAACGGTCAGCGTCTTGAAGTAACCGTCACTGAGTCAGGTCTTCAGTACGAAGTGCTTACTCAGGGAATTGGCGAGAAGCCAACCGCTGAGAGCACGGTTTCCTGTCACTACCACGGTACGTTGATTGATGGTTCGGTATTCGATAGTTCAGTAGAACGTGGTCAGCCTGCAGAATTCCCAGTATCTGGCGTTATCGCGGGTTGGACTGAAGCACTTCAGTTGATGAATGTTGGTTCCAAGTACCGCTTGTACGTACCTTCAGAGCTTGCCTACGGCGAGAGTGGTGCTGGTGGCGCAATTGGTCCATACCAAACCCTAGTATTTGACGTAGAATTGCTTGCAGTCGTTAGCTAATAACTGCATTCAACACTTTCACTTAACAATAGGTTGAGTGAGCAAAAAGGGCCCTACCAATTTTTTGGTGGGGCTTTTTTGTGGGCGCTAGCTAACCTCGGTGTGGTACGCAAGGTCGGCCGACCCGAAGACTGTAGTGCCTAACGAGAATGATTGTGATAGAGGTTTTAAATACAACGATTGTCCGAGCTATACGATTATTTTTCCTTTCCCCTTATTTGCTAGCAGGATACACTCAAATACTTATAATTATTCGAGCTAGATGAATGCAAAGTTTAATGAATTGGTCTCGCAACCTACCGTTGATCCTCGCCACCGCGTTGACCGCTTCTAGCTTATTACCCTTGATTGCTGAAATCGTTCCCGCGTTAGAAGTTTATGGTCTACTAACGCTTTTGGTTGCAACATTACTTGCGTTGACGCTTCGCCAAACTAGAGTGCTGTTTCTATCTTTACTTGTCCTTTGGACAGCGTTATTCGCACCCAAACTAATCGCATTAAGCACGCATCCTATTATTACCGAAAATGCTTACAAGATTCTGGTAACGCTAGCTATTTCGGGGGTTATGTTATTTACCGATGGTCCATTCCGCCGAAAGCAATCATTATTTTTTGCGCTGCTGATTGGCGTGATCTCACTCCTGGGATTCGGCGCGTTTGTATTAAACGAAGAGCAATTAATGGCGTGGGGTGCAACAACGCCATTGGCAGTAAATTTTAATTCATTTGTTGAGCTTGATGCACTAATTCTATGCCTCCCAGTGGTCTGTACCTTGATAAATTTTCTGATTACTCGGAGATTGGATATTCATTACATAGCCGTAAGCGTTTTCGCCTTGGCGTTGCTGAATAGTCCGGATATACCTCAGCTTTGGATGCTATTGATTACGGTGCAGAGTGCTTTCATCTTGGTCTTACTGTTAACCATGAGTCAGCGAGTTTGGCGTGACAGCCTAACCGGCTTACCGGGGCGTCAACGGCTAGATTCCGACCTCAAACGAATGCCGGTAGGTTCGTTAGCGGCCTTCGTTGATATTGATCATTTCAAAAAGTTTAATGATAAGTACGGCCATGCTAATGGTGACTTAGTGCTCCAGGCGGTCGCGAAGGAATTGGCTCGCTGCCGTTTCGCTCAGGCCTATCGCTATGGTGGTGAAGAGTTTGTAATGCTTGCTAAGCCAACGGAAGTTAAGCGCTTTACTGAGCAGTTGAATAGCTTGAGAGAGCGAATTGCGGCGAAGAAATTCCAGTTGTCGGTATCAGTTGCTGCCAAACCCGCCGCTAAGAAAACCGGCTCGAAGAATAGCTCCTCGTCAACGGCCTCTAAGAAGGCGAATAAAGCGAAAGGTGTCTCGGTGCGTATCAGTGCCGGGATAGGCAAGCTATTGCTATCAATGAGCCATCAGGATTGGCTCAAACAGGCGGACGATGCGCTCTATCAAGCCAAAGCCGCGGGTAGAAACTGCGTAGTCGTGACTAAGACCTTAACTGAGCGCCGTGTTAAGCGGCGCTAAGTGAGTTCGTTAGTTAGCTTGAAACACCAAGAATTCGTCATCAATGCGACCTTCACGGAAAAACTTCACGTCCGGACCATAATTCATAGACATATCCCAGGGTGCTGATTCACCCTTTTTGGGCATTAAATGCAGTGAGCGTTGCACGTAGCCGGCACTAAAATCGAGTAACGGTGAAGTGGGGAAGTTATGAGTGGGTACTTCCGCAACACACTTGCTGAAGTTTTGCGCTTCCATATGGTTAAACACGCGACAAAAGTACTCGCAGAGTAGACCAATCTTTAGTGTCCATGAGGCATTAGTGTAACCAACTGCGAAACAGAAATTAGGCACACCAGAGAGCATCGCGCCTTTGTAGGTAACGGTATTGGGAAAATCAATGGGCTTACCGTCAATGATGATGTCTACACCGCCCATTAATTGGATGTTTAGGCCCGTCGCGGTGACTACTGTGTCGGCGTTAATTTCCTCCCCGGATTTCAGCTTAAGCCCAGAGCTGGTGAAACACTCAATGTGATCCGTCTGGATATCTACATCACCACGGTGAATGGCTTTAAACAAATCGCCATCGGTCACCGCACACAAACGTTGATCCCAGGGGTTGTAGGGTGGGGTGAAATGTTTAGCCACATCGTAACCCTCGGGAAGATTGCGACCGACATGGCGAATAAGAAAACGCTTGGCGGCATTCGGGAAGCGTTGACTAAAGCGCCAGAATAGTCGATGTAGAAAGACATTCTTCCTGCGAATTAAACGGTGAGCCGTCTGTTCTGAAAAAATAGCTTTGATGGTATTCGCAATCGGGTCGCCAGTTGGTAAGTTCATCATATAAGTTGGCGTTCGTTGAACCAGAGTGACGTGATCGGCATCCTTTGCTAGCTCCGGGACAATGGTCACGGCGGTCGCGCCACTGCCAATCACCACGATCTTCTTGCCGCTCGCGCTAAAGTTTTCGGGCCAATGTTGGGGGTGGATTAGTTCACCGTCAAAGCTCTCTAGACCATTGAATTTGGGAAGAAAACCCTCATTGTAATCGTAGTAGCCTGTCGCTGAGAAAATCCAGCGCGCCTTCAGGACCGTTGTTTCACCGGACTTGGTGTTTCGTGTTGTTATAGTCCAAAGTGATTCTGTAGAACACCACTCAGCGCGCTTTACCTGAGTGCTAAATTGAATATGGTCGCGGATCTGATATTCATCAGCGGTTTCATTCAGGTATTCCAAAATAAGTTGCGCCGAGGCTATCGATTTTCGTGATCGCCAGGGTTTGAATTCATAGGCAAAGGTATAGAGGTCTGAATCTGAGCGAATGCCCGGGTATTTAAATAAATCCCAGGTCCCACCTAGCTGCGCTCTACTCTCTAAAATGGCATAGCTTTTATTTGGGCAGTCACGCTGAAAATAATAGGCAGCGCCAATACCTGAGATCCCGGCACCTACAATAATGGTGTCGAAAATGGGGGGATTACTGTCTTGGTTTGGATTTATCATGAGTAACTATTCATATTATGGTTATTTACTGAACATTGTTAACAATATTGATGTGAATGTCTGCATTAACTCACCATTAGTTCAATCACTCTCTCATTGCTCGATGTGTTTTGCTCGCTCGGTTAGCAGTCATAAAACCGCGCGAAGTTCTTTATTTACGCAAAACGCTAAAAAAAGTTCACTGTAGTAAAACTACAGAATGGAAAATTAGCGTGAAAAATTCTTTGTATGAAAAACTCCCTACCTACTACATGTCAATTAAATCAATACCTGTGAAGATGTAGCGGCCATTCTAAATATGTTGCAAAACTCACGTGAATGTAAATTCGCAATTGATAATTTTGGTGAATGATTGCTAGAGATTGAGCTTATTTCACAAACTAAAGGGGTCCGAGTACCTTGAAGTCAAGCAACGAATTTAACCCATAGGAGGGTCGTCACCATGGCTTACAAAAATGAAATTGAATTGATCAACGCGCTCAAAGCATCACGTGGCGAAGCATGGCGTAACATTAACCCTGAATACGCAGCTCGTATGCGTGCTCAGAACCGCTTTCAAACAGGTCTAGATGTCGCTAAATACACCGCTGGCATCATGCGCAAAGATATGGCGGAATTTGACGCTGACAAAACTAAGTACACGCAGTCTCTTGGTTGCTGGCACGGCTTCATTGGCCAGCAAAAGATGATTTCTATTAAGAAGCACCATGGAACTACTGACAAGCGCTACCTCTACCTTTCTGGTTGGATGATTGCAGCGCTGCGCTCTGAATTCGGTCCGCTTCCTGATCAATCTATGCACGAGAAGACATCGGTACCAAGCCTTATTGAGGAGCTTTACACTTTCCTTCGTCAAGCTGATGCACGTGAATTAGGTCATCTGTTCGGTGATTTGGACAAGGCTCGTGCAGCGGGTGATGAGGTTGCCGAAGCAGCGGCCATCAACGCTATCGAGAACTACGAGACACACGTCGTACCCATTATTGCTGATATCGATGCTGGTTTCGGTAACGAAGAAGCTACGTACCTATTAGCGAAGCGGATGATTGAAGCGGGTGCAGCATGTATCCAGATTGAGAACCAGGTTTCTGACGCGAAGCAGTGTGGTCACCAGGACGGTAAAGTTACTGTTCCTCATGAAGACTTCCTCTCTAAGATCAACGCTGTGCGTTACGCGTTCTTAGAGCTAGGTGTTGATGACGGTGTTATCGTTGCTCGTACCGACTCATTGGGTGCAGGCCTTACTCAGAAGATCCCGGTATCTCAAGAGCCAGGTGACTTAGCTTCTCAGTACAACGCGTTCCTAGAGACTACGCCAGTGAATGGTCCAGAAGACATTAATGACGGCGACATGATCATCAAGCAGGACGGTGAGCTTCGCAAGCCAGTTCGTTTGCCAAATGGGTTGTACCGTTTCAAAGAAAATACCGGTTTCGACCGTGTTGTTTTGGATTGTGTTACTAGCCTTCAGTACGGTGCAGATCTACTTTGGATTGAAACTGAAAAGCCACACGTTCAGCAGATTGCCGAGATGGTCAACGCTATTCGTGCCATCGTTCCAGACGCTAAGCTGGTTTACAACAACTCGCCAAGCTTCAACTGGACGTTGAACTTCCGTCAGCAGGTATTCGATGCTTGGGCTGAAGAAGGCCGTGACATGTCAGAGTACGATCGCGAGAAGCTCATGTCAGTTGACTACGATACCTCTGAGCTAGCCATTGAAGCAGACGTTCGTATCCGCGACTTCCAGTCTACTGCGGCGCGTGAAGCGAACATCTTCCACCACTTGATCACGCTGCCGACTTACCACACCGCAGCATTGTCAACGGACACCTTGGCTCAAGGTTACTTCGGTGGCGAAGGCATGTTGGCATACGTTCGCGGTGTTCAGCGTCGTGAGATTCGTCGCGGTATTGCCTGTGTTAAGCACCAGGACATGGCGGGTTCAAACCTGGGTGATGACCACAAAGAGTACTTCTCTGGTGATCAGGCACTAAAGGCTTCAGGTGAAGACAACACCATGAACCAGTTCGAAGTAGCGTAACTATCACGTTAAGTTCGAAGTACGAATATTTCAGTTAGTTTTACCACATTGGGCGAGTCGTATGACTCGCCCTTTTTTTGTTTGCGCCATGGGTAATTTAGTCTCAGCCAACATGAAATTATTTATAAAAGCCGTTAGTCTTAGTGAAAACCAAGGAAGTTTTCATGAATCGGCTGATCAGTACCTTAGAATCCTCATTGGGCTCGCAGCGCGTCTGCGCCACCGAACCGCGCTTAAGCGCTTGGTCAACCGACGCTAGTTACTTCGCGATCACGCCAAAAGCCGTCGTCACGGTAGATTCAGTTGAACAGCTTCAGAGTGTTCTCCACATTGCCGAACAGTTTAAGCTCGGCGTAACATTTCGTGCTGCCGGGACTTCATTGTCTGGACAGGCGGTGGGCGAAGGCATATTAGTCCGTCTGGGCTTTACAGGTTTTCGGAGCTTAATAGTTAGCCAAGCGGGACACGTCATTAGGCTGGGCTCAGCGGTTCGCGGTGTCGAGGCAAATGCGGCATTGGCTAAATTCAATCGTAAAATTGGCCCGGATCCAGCTACCTTAAAAGTCGCTATGATGGGCGGGATTGTTGCCAATAACTCCTCGGGAATGTGTTGCGGCGTGAAGCGTAATAGCTATCACACCTTGCGTTCTCTGAGGATGGTATTGGCAGATGGAACCTTACTGGATACCGGTTCAGCGAAGTCAGTGGCTGATTTCAAACGCACGCACCGCGTGTTATTGGCAGAGCTTCAGGACTTAGCGGCGCGGACGCAGCAAAATGCTGCGCTATGTCAGTTGATACGACGCAAATACGAAATTAAAAATACCACCGGATTTAGTATCAATAGCCTGGTTGATTTCACTGACGGCGTTGATATTCTCTCGCATTTGGTGGTGGGCTCGGAGGGTGCCTTAGCGTTCATCGATCAGGTAGAGCTCGATACCGTAAGCGCTCCGCCATGCCGAGCTACGGCACTTTTAGCCTTCCGTGATATTCATAAAGCCTGTGAAGCCATTCCGATGATTGGGGCGATGAATGTGGCGGCGGCTGAGCTGCTCGATTACAGCTCAATCGCGACGATGCGCAATAAGCCGGGCGTCCCGCCTTGGCTGAATACTTTGGAAGATGGCGCTGCGGTCCTTCTGGTTGAAGTCTCTGCGGATAGTGAAGTACCAACTAGACGACTGGCAGAAACGGTGGTCGCCGCGGAGTTTTCTGGTTTGAGTCGAGCTGTGGAGTTTGAGTACGATGAAGCGGCTTGCCAAGCACTTTGGAATGTTCGCACGGGAATATTCCCTGTGGTGGGAGCCCAACGTCCCGCTGGCACGACGGTGATTATTGAAGATATAGCCGTGACGCCCAAGCACTTAGCGGAAATGGTCTTGGCGTTGAGAGTTCAGTTGCAGAAGCACAACTTTTATGAAAATGCGGTGATTTTTGGTCACGCACTGGACGGTAACCTGCATTTCATCGTAACTCCCAATTTGAATGATGACCATGACTTAGCGTGTTTCGAATCCTTTATGGCAGAGCTGAGCGAGGTCATAGTGGGTCGTTTCCAAGGTTCTCTTAAGGCTGAACATGGCACGGGACGCGCAATGGCTCCCTTCGTCGAAAAGGAATGGGGTCATGAAGCCTATCGTCTAATGACCCGCATTAAAGCACTTATAGATCCTGAAAATCGCCTGAACCCCGGGGTAATTATCAACGCCGATGCGACGGCTCACATGAAGCATACAAAACGGATGCCGCTGGTAGATTCGGTGATCGACCAGTGTATTGAATGCGGCTTTTGTGAGCCCGTGTGTCCAAGCTCTGACTTAACCCTCTCGCCGCGGCAACGGATCGCGACGCTGCGACGCCAACAGACTATTCCGATAGCACAGCTAAAGTATGATATTGACCAAAGCTGTGCGCAATGCAGTGTTTGCGCTTCGGTTTGTCCTGTCGGGATTGATACCGGTGTAGCAGTCGGAAATTTCGCGGCGGGGAAGCCGCGTAAAGTCAGAAAATTGAATAGCGAAGAGGGTTCGTCTTCTGCTCAAGCTGGAGGTTTTGTCCGCTGGCAGCGAGCTTGGAAAGTCCGTCATTGGGGCCAACTGTTGTCGGTCTATCGGCTAGGCTTCCAGCTGTTTCACCTAATGGTTGGGCGATGGCCCAAGGCTTGGCAACGCGGCTATGGCCAACTGGTTCGTCAGTTCACTTTGCCGCTTCCTCGCTACCTACCGCCGCCCGCAGCTTCACCTAAAAGAAAAGCGCTGGCTCAGCAACAATGCGCTGATCGTCTGCTGACTTCAGAGACTGAACCGAAGACCGTCTTTTTACTCGTCTCCTGTGGCGCACGTTTATTTGGTGGTCCGCAAGGGAGCACCGATGAACAGTTCATTGAGCTACTTGCGCACGCAGGCTATCAGGTGGAGACGATTGCTAGGGATAATGGCCTGTGCTGTGGCCAGCAGTGGTCCAATCGCGGTGAAGGCCAATTAGCAGACGAGAAACAACAGGAGTTAGCAGGGGTGCTGAGCGAGTTGCCAGAGGATGCCATTGTTTTGGTGGATGCGCAGAGTTGTTTCAATACGGTTAATCAGGCGGTAAGGCCGTTCACCAACCTGATGGACTTTCTATTGAGCTCAGTGTTGCCAAAACTCAGCTTCGCTCAGACCGACGAACCGATTGCTGTTCATTTCGGTTGTGAGCTCACCGAAGAGGACTATCAGAAGTTAGTGTCTCTGGCCGGTTACTGTAGCGCCATAGTGCACACGTTCCCGCAATCATGCTGCGGTGGCGGTGGTGTGAAACAATTCTTAAATGACGACCTGGCCGCCCATGCGGGGGGAAAGATTGCGAAGCAATGGGACAGTTGTCAGCGGGGCGTCTATATCAACGGAGCCTGTGAGGTGGCGCTCAGTCAACACACTCAGCGCCCAGTGCATCATATTGTTGAGCTACTCGTTAACCAACTTCAGGAAACGACTCGCTAATTGAGTAAGCGCGTCAGTTTCAGTCACTTCTACGTTGTCGGTTGATACCGGCTCGCCATTGAGGATGAGCACAGTCCGTGGGAATCCGTGACCGCCAAAACCTAGGGTTAAGGCTTGGTGAAGTGGGGAGAGGTATTCATTCTTTTGCTCTTGAACCAGTAGGTTGGCAAACATCACGCCATCCTCAATCAGCGGGCCTCTCAGAGATTCTAAGTTTGCCGCCTGAGCTTCGTAACAATCGGGGCACCAAGCGGCCACGAGATTAATGACGGCAGTGCCGTGGTTGGCTAGGAGGTCTTGTACGCTATTGGCGTCTATCAAATAAGGAAATTCAGTCATGGTGTTGGCTCTCTCATAGCGACTAGTCAAAAGGGTACCGCTGACTGCAGCTGGTGGCGTACCCCAGTTATCGGGTCATCAAAATCAAGTTCAGTGGCGTGTAATAGCAACCGGCTCGAGGCATCTTTGGCAGCGCCCTCGGCATAGAATTCGTCACCCAAAATGGGATGGCCCAGCCACTGCAAGTGCACTCGTAACTGATGTGAGCGGCCGGTGATGGGTATTAGCGAGACGCGGCTTCTATCCGAACGCTGTTCTGTGACTTCCCATTGTGTCTGCGAGGGCTTGCCATGTTCGTAGCAGACAATCTGCCGCGGTCGATTTTCCCAGTCGCAAATTAACGGTTGGTCAATCACTCCCGATGGCTGAGCAGGCGCGCCCCAAATCATGGCTTCGTAGCGTTTACGTGTAGTTCGTTCACTGAATTGGCGTTTTAGGGCTCTATCAGCTTCTTTACTCAGCGCAACCAACATGATGCCGGAGGTTGGCATATCAAGCCGGTGTACCGCCTCAGCAAAGCCAAATTGACTACGTGCCCGATGTATCACTGAATCAAGCTTCTCAATACCCCGTCCAGGCACGCTAAGGAGATTGGCGGGCTTATTGACGACAATGAAGTGTTCGGTTTGCAGGAGAATATCAAGCGGAGGAGGTCCAAAAGCGATCATTAGCGCCACTCGTAGCGAACTATTTCCCCGAAGTCATCGTAGACGGGTACTTGTTTGGGTGGTGGTGTACGAGACGGGGTTGGCTTTTCAGCGGATGGTTTCCTACGTGATTCCATATTCTTGATCACATCGGTTAGGTATTCACGCTTTGGCGACTTAGGGCCCGTAAATAAGTCAGCGACCGCGGCTGGGACACCATTTTTCACAACGCGCCCAGTTTCCCCACGGGGAATAACATCCACGGCCCCTCCTGCTTTGAGGAAGCGATTCATGTCATTTTGCATCTGCTGACGAACTTCTTTTTTGCTGGGGCCTTTAGCTTTCACGTGATCTTCTGGAAAAAAATTAGTGTTTATTAACTATAACAGAATTAGCCGTCAAACGACGGCTAATTATTTGTCTAATCCAAGGCTGGATATCGAGTTTAGCTAGCTAAAGCTACATCGTGAGCAGCCCTACCAGCGTTTGCTAGCAGAACCGCTTTGTTTCGCCTAATTAGGCGTTGCAGCCGGCAGCGCATTTAGCAGGAAGCGATAGGATAGGGCCAGGCGGTGTGCTAGTTGTTCATTGGTCACACTGCCACCATGACCACCTTCCAGATTCTCGTAATAGTAGACCTCATGTCCCTGTTCGATCATTCTGGCAGCCATTTTCCGTGCATGTGCAGGGTGAACGCGATCATCGCGGGTTGAGGTGTAGAAGAATACCGGAGGGTAGGCGACATCGGCACGCACGTTTTGGTAGGGCGAGTAGGCACCAATAAAATTCCAGTCCTCGGAGTCAGGGTCTCCATATTCGCCCATCCAGCTGGCACCCGCGAGAAGTAGATGATAGCGCTGCATGTCTAACAGTGGGACGCCGCTAATGACAGCACTATAGAGCTCGGGATGGCGAACCAGAGCAGCGCCCGTTAGAAGACCACCATTACTACGACCTTCAATGCTGGTGTATTCGGCGGAGCTAATCTGACGGCTCGCAAGATCACGCGCTACGGCTTCTAGGTCAGAAAAAGCACGTGGGCGATTCTCTCGCAGTGCTGCGGAATGCCATTCAGGGCCATACTCACCGCCACCACGGATATTGGCAATCACGTAAACACCGCCGCGTTCTAGCCATAGCTTGCCATAGGAGCCATTGGTTGCTTCATAGCTTCCCGAGTAACTGGGCGTTAGCGAAGAGCGGAAACCGCCGTAGGCAAAGATATGAGCGGGATTAGCGCCATTCAGGTTGATATCCTGCCGGTGCACGACGAAATAGGGCACTTTAGTCTCATCTGCTGAGGTCGCGAAGAACTGGCTGACCGTGTAGGGGCTTGCGTCAAAGGTCGCTGATTGTTGCTCTACCTGAGTCACAGAGCTATCAGTTGGGTCGAAGGCATAGAGGGTAGGTGGTACCAGAAAGCTTTCGAATCGAAGCAGACTTTTACCTGAATTCTCATCAATAGACTGAAGTGAGACCGTACCGTGGTCTGGGAGCAGTATTTGCTCTTTAGTCCAAACACCATCTTCTTGGGGTGCATACCAGTGGGCTTCTGCAACCACGTCCCGAAGGCTCACAATCAGAATACCTTGATCCGTGACGGTGGTGTCCTCAATAATTTGCTCGCGGCTTGATTCTGCTAAGATAAAGAGCTCGCCGTTCAGCCTAAGCTGCTCATTGGAAGCCAGCACAATGGCACCCGCCGGATAGCTATATTCACCCAACTGCCATTCTTTTTTTAGCGAAATAACCCACTGACCCGCTAGCCGTCCCAAGAGAATGGCACTGTTCGGGATCTTGAGCTGTGTGATGAGGTTGGTATCTGGATCACTAAGATAGTAGTTGCGAGTCCAAAAACTCGTGCTTTCAAAAATCACTAAATGACTATCTTCGGCCGGTCCTAAGGTATAAGCACCAGAACTCACTGAGGATCTGTTACCTACATAGATGAGCTTGGCCTCTGCCAAATCGTCGCCGCGGTTATGAATTTTTAGTTTTCGCGGGTAACCCGAATCGGTGAGTGAGTCGTCACCAAAATCAGTGGCGATGATCCAGGTGTTAGCGTCAACCCAACTGACCGAGGATTTGGCCAGAGGTAGATAGAAGCCATCGTTGATAAATTCTCCGGTGAGTGCGTTAAATTCTCTTACCTCGTCGGCATCAGTACCGCCGGGTGAAAGTGACACTAGGCATTGCGCCGGATCATTTTGATAACAGTTGAGGCCGTGATAGACCCAGGGCTTGCCTTCACTTTCGGCTAGCGCGTCAACATCTAGGACGGTTTCCCACTGAGCTTCGCCCGCAAGAAATGCCTCGTTGGGCGAACGTATTAGCACGCCGCGTGGATTATCCTCAGTCTTCTTAAGTTCGAAGTAGTAATCACCAATAGCATAGGCACCACTCAACTGCCCCTCTTGATTGAGAACCTCTAGAGCTGTGCTGTAGAGTGTGTTGTAGAGAGGGTCCTCTAACTGTTCGGCGGTAGCTTGATTATGCTTCTCCACCCAGCTGAGTGATGCTTCGCTCTCAACGGCTTCCAACCATTCCCATTTATCAATATCAGCATTGACGCTCAGCGAAGCGGTTAATGCGAGTAGTGCTGTGAGTTTTAGAGCATGACGCGATTGCATGTTATAGAACCTCAAAATTTGATCAGTATTCGTTAGTGTAGAATAAACCCACGTGACGGCAATGAATTAGCATCCATTGCTAATCGTCACGTTCAAAAGCCAACCCTAATTGCCAATTTTGAAGCGCAACATTTAACACTTTACTCGGCGTTGTTTAGGGTTGGATGTTACATGAGGATTAGGCGCTCAGTACCATTGCCGCTAACCAGCCAAATACCAGTAACGGTATGTTGTAGTGCAAAAAGGTTGGGATGACGGTGTCTCGGATATGATCATGTTGGCCGTCTACGTTAAGACCGGCGGTTGGCCCAAGCGTTGTATCGGAGGCCGGTGAACCGGCATCACCAAGCGCACCCGCAGTCCCTACGAGGGCGACGATGGCCAGTGGCGATAAACCCAACTCTAATGATAGGGGAACAAATAGGGTAGCAATAATGGGTACCGTAGAAAACGAGCTACCAATTCCCATCGTGACAAATAAGCCAACCACCAACATTAGCAAAGCACCTAGCGCTGCACTACCGCCAACAAAATTCGCGGTAGCATCGACTAAGGTGGTGACTTCACCAGTATCTTGAATAACGTTCGCAAACCCTGCCGCCGCAATCATGATAAAGCCGATATTGGCCATTAAGCGCATACCTTGAATGAAGGTGTCGTCCACCGCCCGCCAATTAAGAACGCCACTAAGCGAAAAGATTGCAAACCCTGACAGCGCTCCGATGATCATAGAACTTGTATAGAGCTGAACTGTGAACGCTAAGATCACCGCCAGTGCGCCAACAAGCAGCGGTTTTAGACTAATGGTGTCAGCGGCTTGGGTGGTGTGGTGTTCGTTACTGAATTGGTAGCTGCGCGGGTCGCGATAGCTTACCAGTAACGCGAATAGTAGCCCCAGACACATCCCGAGTGCTGGCAACCACATTGCTTCAAAGATATTCACGCCGTCTACCATTAAGCCGGCTAATTCAATATTGGCGAGCAATATTTCATTAATATAAATACCACCGAAACCCACCGGCAGAATCATGTAGGTAGTCACTAAACCAAAACTCATGACACAGGCAACCGCCCGTCGATCGATATGGAGTTTCGTCATCATGCCAAGCAGAGCAGGAACCACAAGAGGAATAAAGGCAATGTGGATCGGGATAACGTTTTGTGACATGACTGCGGCGATCCCGAGGGCAAAGAAAAGCATCCATTTGCCAGCACCTGCAGAGGCCCCGAGAAATTTAGTAGCTAAAAATTGGGGAATACCAGATTGCGCCATGGCTGCCGCGAAAGCACCCAGCATCGCATAACTCAATGCTGTGCTGGCGCCGGAGCCAATACCCGCTTCAAAGGAGTTGATAGTGGCTTGGAGGTCCATGCCAGAGGAAAGACCTGCAGCGATGGCCGAAACCACAATGGCGGCAACGACAGGAACTCGGCTAATGCTTAAACCGAGCATAAGAAGAACAGCAAGGATGACGGCGTTCATGTGAGGTCTCTTTGTAGTTTTAGACCTAGTTTGCCTCCTCCGAGCGGACGAGGCAATTACTTACGCTTGGATTTCGTCTTCTTGTTCTTTTTTCCTGCTGTTTTTGCGCTCGATTTCTTCTTTTTGCTTCCGGCAGCTTTTCCAGAAGCTTTGAGTTTCTTCGGGCCGCGATAAAGCCCCGCTAATTCCTGTGGCAGCCATGATTGTATGGGGAGCTCTAGGCGGCGGGCAAACCCCACTACACGATTCCATTCGGCAGCGATAACAAAGTTCACTACGGTATTAGCGCCACCACCGCGACCTCCGCGACCAATGCGATGACAGAAAATATCGAATTGTTTTGGGCTGTCAACGTTGACGACCGCGTTCACCTTCTCAATATCAAGGCCTCGGGCTGATAGATCTGTGGTGACTAATACGGCGCTATCACTGTTTCGGAAATTCTCGATCACCACCCGACGCCCCTTTGGTGTGAGAGCCCCGTGAAGTGCTGCAGCATTAATACCATGATACTTAAGCTTGCCTTCAAGTGTTTGTGCCTGCTCTTGACGGCTACAGAAAACAACTTGCTTGCCCTCTTTATTGCGCTCTAGCCACGCTACTAACAGTCTTAATTTGTGGGCGCGGTCATCGGCTGGGGTGATCAGCAGTTGAAGCGAGGCCCTATCAACATGAGCGCTTTTAATCACGTCAGGTCGAAAGCCGAGATGCTGTTCGCATAATCTAAGTGTGTTGCGATGCATGGTTGCCGACAGCAGGCTGACGTAGGTTGGAATAGCCGGCAGCTTTTGGTAAAGCCCTACCATTTCCTGAATCTTATCTGGGCCTAGCTGCTGATCCGCCTCATCGATGATCAGAAAATCAACTTCCTCTAGCAGCGTACGTTGACTTTCAAGATGGGTTTCTAGTCGGCCAACGGTGGCAACTAAGATATCGGCGCCGCGCTCTAGCGCGCTGGCCTGAGCTTTGTAGTCTTCGCCACCGATGAGTGCATAGGCGGAGAGAGGGGTGTCCTCAATTACGCCTTGAATTACGTCATACCACTGTTGTGCCAATTCACGGGTGGGAAGTAACACGAGGCATTGAAATCGTCGTCCAGCCTCTAATTGATCAAGGTAGCGAATGATGGCAGCTAAGGTTTTGCCCTCGCCGGTTGGCGCAAGGAGAAAGACCTTGTCACCATCGTTGGCGAACGCACGGGTTTGGATGCTGGTTGCTTCATCGTGACCCTGCAGCTTCAAGTGTGCGTGGCAGAGATCTGAAAAGCTGAGTTCGCGATTACCGTCGTTCATTGGTCTTCCCTTGGTTGCGTCTAATGTGCCCTAAAGTAGGTGATTTTCGATGGGCTAAATTTCTGCCGCACTTTAATCTACTGGGCGCGGTAACGCTAATGATTTATGTGTTGGTGAGCTAGATGTGTAGCGAAGCATAGACCAGAGTCGTCTAATGCGCTGGGGTTGTAATCATCAACTATGCTTTACCATCGGTTCGCTACGAACCGCTTAGGATTCTTTTTGGAAAGGTTTGACAGCGCTGTCATTTACTGTCAGAGTAACTCCTGACAGCGCTGTCTTTTAGGTGGATGTGATGTGTGGAGCACCACCGCCTAAAGGATGGCGCTGCGTATTTAAAGAAGCCCTAACGTATTACAAGAGGCCGGTATATCATGCTTAACGCTATCCCCCTTCATCCTGTAGTCACTGAAGTGACGCAGAAAATCACTGAACGTTCAAAAGCTAGCCGAGCGCGCTATCTGGCTGACATGACGGCCGCCCGTTCAGCGGAACCACCACGTAAACATCTAAGCTGCGGAAATTTAGCGCATGCGATGGCAGCCTGTGATCAAACCGATAAAGATCTTTTGGCCGTCGGTCGAGCTAAAAACGTTGGTATCGTGACGGCTTTTAATGACATGTTGTCAGCGCACCAGCCGTACCAGCATTATCCCGATCAGTTAAAGGCTCAAGCTCGCGAATTAGGCGGTAGCGCTCAGGTAGCGGGTGGTGTTCCTGCAATGTGCGACGGGGTTACTCAGGGTCGCGGTGGCATGGAGCTGTCGCTGTTTTCTAGAGATCTCATTGCGATGTCGGCCGCCGTGGCGATGTCACACGACGTGTTTGACGCCGGGCTCTATTTGGGCGTGTGTGACAAAATTGTCCCTGGGCTAGTCATTGGCGCACTTCGCTTTGGCCATTTACCTGCGGTGTTTGTTCCGGCCGGACCTATGTCGACGGGTTTAAGTAACAGCGAGAAGGTGCGTGTTCGCCAATTGTTTGCCGAAGGAAAAGCTGATCGCGACGCATTACTTGCCGCGGAGTCCGCTTCCTACCACAGCGCTGGTACCTGTACGTTCTACGGTACGGCAAATTCGAACCAGATGGTGCTTGAGGTCATGGGTCTTCAGTTGCCGGGCAGCTCATTCGTTCCGCCAAGTGGTGGCCTCCGTGACGCGCTATCTCGTGCAGCCGTTACCGCGGCATTTGAAACGGCCCCAGCTATGGGAGAATTAGCGGATGAGAAGGCCTTTGTAAATGCCATTGTGGCGCTATTAGCGAGTGGTGGTTCCACGAATCACACCTTGCACCTTATGGCGATGGCCGCTGCGGCGGGCGTCAAACTACTTTGGGATGACTTTGCTAAGCTATCTGCGGTAGTACCGCTACTGTGTCGTATTTATCCAAACGGAACCGCTGACGTGAACCATTTCCATGCGGCGGGCGGTACGGCAGTGTTAATTGGCAATCTACTTGATGCTGGATTACTTCATGAAGAGGTGAATACCGTTGCCGGCTTCGGTTTAAATCACTATCGTGCCACGCCGAAGCTTGAAGGTGATAAGGTAGTTTGGGATACATCACTTACCGCTTCACTGGATGAAGACATTATTCGCACGGCAGCCGAGCCTTTCAGCGCCAACGGTGGACTGCAGTTACTTACGGGTAATGTCGGCCGAAGTGTGATTAAAGTGAGTGCGGTAGCACCTGAACGCCAAAAGATTTCAGCGCCAGCTAAGGTGTTTCATAGCCAGCAAGCGCTTAAGGATGCCTTCGCCGCAGGTGAACTTGAGCAAGACTTCATTGCGGTACTGAGTTTTCAAGGGCCAAAGGCGAAGGGAATGCCAGAGTTACATGAATTGACGCCAGTACTCGGGGTTCTTCAGGATCGCGGCTTCAAAGTAGCGTTGGTTACCGATGGTCGAATGTCCGGTGCGTCAGGTAAAGTGCCAGCGGCAATCCATATGTCACCGGAAGCACTCGACGGCGGAAATATCGCAAAGATTCGCGATGGTGATATGATTCATCTAGATTGTATAGCAGGAAGCTTGCTGGTGGACGGCGAAGAATGGCTTGAACGCGAAGTACAAATGCCAGAGATTGCGCAGCAGGGTTACGGTAGAGAATTATTCAGCGGTTTTAGATCGCTCGTCTCTGAAGCAGAGAAGGGCGGATCATTTTTTAACTTGGGAGAATAATCATGTCGGCGCAAGCCTTTGATTTGGTGATTTTTGGCGGCGGTGGCGACCTTAGTAGTCGCAAGCTAATTCCCGCAATGTATCGGGCGTTTAAAGAGGGCATGTTTAGCCCTGAGTCGCAATTAATTATTACTTTGCGTACTCAGGAAGAAGTTAGCACCATTAAGGACCATATCCTTAATAAGCTTATCGAGTTTCTGAAGTCCGATGAATATGATGTGACCTCGGCACAGCAATTCATGACTCTGGTAAAGCCAGTAGTAGTAGATATTGCTGAAGCGAATGACAGCTGGTTGGATCTAGAGGCTTTGTTAGACAGCAACGTTGAGCGTGCTCGGGTGTTCTACCTTGCTATCCCGCCAACGATTTTTGGCCTCTGCTGCGAGCAACTTGACCACTTCAAGCTTAACCACGAGAATTCGCGTGTTGTGGTTGAGAAGCCGCTTGGTTATGACGCCGCTTCTGCCAATGAACTTCACTCCAAAATGGCACTCTATTTTGATGAGCGTCAAACCTTCCGTATTGACCATTACCTTGGTAAAGAGCCGGTTCAAAATTTGATGGCTCTGCGCTTTGGTAACACCATGTTTGAGCATCTCTGGGATGCCAAAACCATCGATCATGTGCAAATTTCTATCTCAGAGGAAGTTGGCGTAGAAGGGCGGGCTAATTTCTACGATGCGGCGGGTGCTGCACGGGATATGTTACAAAACCATTTATTGCAGCTACTTTGCTTAGTGGCAATGGAATCACCTAATACTTTGAATGCGGATGATATTCGTTCGGAGAAGGTTAAGGTGCTCAAGGCGCTTCGTCCTATTGTGGACGGCGATGTAGACCTTCATACCGTGCGTGGACAGTATGTGGCTGGGCAAGTTAATGGCAGCATGGTTCGCGGTTACCTTGAGGAGTTAGATGATAACTCTACAACGGAAACCTTTGTTGCGGTGCGATCATTTATTGATAACTGGCGCTGGTCGAAGGTTCCGTTTTATCTCCGGACAGGTAAGCGTTTGGCAAGGCGCTGTGCAGAAATTGTTATCCAATACAAAGACGTTTCGCACAATGTGTTTCCCAACTCGTCGGAGAAGCCACGAGCTAACCGTCTAGTGATTCGCCTTCAGCCGGAGGAGAAAATCCAATTGCACGTGATGACCAAGCAATTGGACTGTCAGGATATGACGCTTAAGCCAGTCACCCTAGATTTGAACTTAGCTGACACCTACGACGCCGTTTACAGTGATTCCTACAAGCGCCTGATTCTAGATGCTGCCAACAACAATGCGAGCTTGTTCGTGCACCGTGAGGAAGCAACCGCTGCGTGGACTTGGGTTGATCCCATTATCGAGCACTGGCGCAAGGCGGGTACACCATCACTGTATCGTTCCGGAAGTTGGGGGCCTGATGCCTCTGACCGCTTACTTACCGCCGATGGCCGTCGTTGGTTCAACGTCGGCACCAACGAGGAAGCTTAGTCTCATGGCGATTATTGAATTTTCATCGGTTGACGAGCAGTTAGCTGCCCTGATTGAAGTCATTGGTGAGTCGTTAATCGATGCTATTCAGGAACGTGGCCGCGGCTGCTTTGCGGTGTCGGGTGGCAACTCACCTAAGGCGCTTTATCAGGCGTTGAGTCAACTCGACTTACCGTGGGATAAAGTGGATATCGTCATGGTCGATGACCGTTTTGTACCGCTTGATCATCCGGCCAGTAATGAGGCAATGATTCGTGCCACGCTGCTGGTTAACAAAGCGAGTACGGCTACTTTTTGGCCTCTATTTCAAGCGGGTGAGCTCGAAGCTGTTGCCGCGGATCGCGCTCTAGCCTGGCGAGATCTGAACACGCCCGACTGCGCCATTATTGGCATGGGCAGTGATGGCCATACCGCGAGTTGGTTTCCCGATGCTCAGGGCTTAGACGAAGCATTATCACCAACTGCTGCACCAGTGTGTGCGGTGACGGCAAAACAATCTGAAGTCACGGGTGCAAACCTTCAGCGCCTAACCGTTAGCTACGCCTACTTGAGTAACTGCCCAGTGCGTATGTTACTGATGGCAGGGGATGAGAAGCGAAAAGTATTCGAGCAAGCGTGTGGGGTCGGTGCGGTGAATGAAATGCCAATCCGAGCTTTAATTCGCGACGCTCACTCCGTTACCGCCTATTGGACAAAATAAGAGAGTATTCATGGATAGTAAGTCATTGTTGCTGGCCGCCAAAGTGCTGCCGGTATTAGTTATTGAGCGTGTAGAAGACGCTGTACCCCTTGCCAACGCCCTGGTTGAGGGTGGAATTAAGGTATTGGAAGTTACGTTGAGATCCGATGCAGCATTGGGTGCCATCGAGGCAATTCGCGCTAACGTCCCTGATGCCGTGGTTGGCGTGGGTAGCGTTCGCACTGAAGCTGAATGGCATGCCGCGGTTGCCGCCGGCGCACAATTTGGTGTTAGCCCAGGCTGTACTTCGGCGCTAGCCGATGTGGTGAGCAAGGGGCCAGTGCCGTTTGTGCCGGGCGTCGCTACGCCTTCAGAAGCAATGAAGATGGCCGAATATGGTTTTGAGGTCGTCAAGCTTTTCCCCGCTACTGTGGTAGGCGGCGTCAGTCTTCTTAAGGCCATGAGTGGACCTTTAGCTGATATTAAGTTCTGCCCAACGGGAGGGGTTGGACCGGCTAATGCCAAGGACTTCCTGGCACTACCAAATGTGGTTTGTGTAGGTGGTAGCTGGATGGTTGATAACGCGAATATTACAGCGGGTAACTGGTCAGCCATCACCGAAGCGGCTAAGCAAGCCGTAGCGGCGTGCACGCTCTAAACTTCAACACGTGTCCATCTAGCAAAAGAAAATTTGCTAGATAATGGCATATCGCTACAGATAACGGCTGATCCGATAGAGTAATCGGGCAGCCGTTTTTGCGCCTAAACCGTCAATATCATAGACGGGGTTCAACTCAGCTAAGTCTGCTAACCTCACTTTGCCACTGGTCATCACCTGTGCGATGAGCCGTTCGACAATCGCCAAACTTAAGCCGCCAGCAGCAGGTGCGCTGACAGCGGGCATAAACGCGGCCTGAAGTACGTCTAGATCAATGGTGAGGTAGATATCGTCTACCGTCTTGCAGAACTCAAGAATATCCGCCTCAAGATGGTCTAGGCTGCTCAAATTCAACTCACTGTCATAGTTTACCCTCACGCCTAAGTCTGCTGCGCGGTTGAAGAGCGCAGTGGTATTCGCGACTTCGCTGGCGCCCAGCACCCAGTATTTAAACGGTTGATTATCGCGTTCCATCGACTGGGCTATTTGGTAAAAGGGCGTACCGGAAGAACCCTGTGGATTGGGCTTGCGGAGGTCCAAATGGGCGTCAAGGTTGATAATTCCCAAAGTACGAGCTCCCGCCGCCCAATTTCGCCAACCCAGGTAACTCGCATAGGCAATTTCATGACCACCGCCAATGACCAGCGGGAATTCATTGCAGCGAAGCTTGTTGGCGACCCAGTTGCCTACATCAGCTTGAGCGCTCTCTAGGTCACTTCCTTGAACCGCTATGTCGCCATCATCTCGGAGGTTAATGGGATGACTAACAGGCAGATTAGCGGCCGCAGCACGGAGCGCATTAGGACCGTCTTTGGCGCCAATTCTGCCTTTATTCCTCGCCACGCCTTCGTCCGTTTTAAAACCAAGTAAGGCGAGTGTTTTGGCATTAGGTTCGCGAATCGTATTCATACGCTGATGCCATCGCTCTGCTAGGGGACCATCCTCAGTATCTATTCGTCCTTGCCAGTCGAAGTTCATAGCTTAATCTCCTGACCCGCACTCCACATTTTCGTTGGGCGGTGTAAGCCAATTTCAACAATTAGCTGCTCTGGGGTATCAATGGGCCAAAGGCAGAGATCAGCGCGTTTACCCACGGCGATGCTGCCTCGGCTATCCTGCAACCCAAGCGCTTTAGCTGCGCGCAGCGTGATCCCCCAAAGCGCCTCCTCAATGCTTAGATCAAACTGATTCACCGCCATATTGGCGACTAATAGTAGCGAGCCAATGGGCGAACTGCCCGGGTTTAAATCCGTCGCAACCGCGAGGACCACGCCCTCTTGACGCAAACTCTTTATAGGTGGTTTTTGCGTGTCTTTGAGCGTATAGAAAGCCCCTGGAAGGAGTACGCCAACGACGTCGTTCTTAGCCATGGCTTGAACGTCGGTGACGCTCAAATATTCAATATGATCGGCCGACAACCCCTGGTGCTTAGCTATTAACGCAGCACCGCCCGAATGGCTGAGCTGCTCAGCGTGCGCTTTAACCTTCAGGCCCAATGACTTAGCAACTTTTATGATGCGCTCGCATTCAGCCTCGCTAAAACCAATTCCCTCACAGAACATATCAACAGTCTCAGCGAGCTTGAGCTGAGCTATTTTGGGGATATGCTCAGTGCAAATTGCATCGACGTAGCCAGTACGATTGGAACGATATTCAGGGGGCAGGGCATGAGCACCTAAGTAGGTACTGCTAATTTCAATGTTGAGTTCGCTCGATATTCGCTTTGCGACCCGGAGCATTTTGGCCTCGTTCTCCCAATCGAGTCCGTAGCCCGATTTAATTTCGAGATGGGTAACTCCCTGACTGACGAGTGCTTTAGCGCGAATTACACTCGCTTCGAAGAGCTCGTCTTCACTGGCTTTACGAGTGGCGTTTACGGTGGATAGAATGCCGCCCCCGGCTGCCGCAATTTGCTCATAACTCTCGCCTCTCGCGCGACGCGCGAATTCATCGGCACGATTACCGGCGAATACTAAATGGGTATGACAGTCCACCAATCCGGGAAGCAACCACTGCCCGGTAGCGTCGATAACTTCGGTTGCGCTGCCGTCAATATCCTCTTCGGCTGGCCAGATTACGATAATGATTCCGTCTTTTACGCCTATTGATGCACCGTAATGGCAATTCAATTCGGTGGCGCTAAGCGCATTGCCCGTCAGCGCAAGATTGGCATTTTTTATAATTAGATCAAACAACATAACTTGACAGCACTCACTAAAATTGTGTTGTATATACAACCATAGTCGACAATACGATATCAAGCTCTAATATGAATGCACCGCATTATCAACGAATTAAAGAACACATTCTGACACAAATCGAGCAGGGTTTGCTGGTCAGTCATGATCGAGTGCCATCGGAGAATGAGCTGGCGATCCAGTTCGATGTGAGCAGAATGACTGCTCGCAAGGCACTTGAGGCACTCTTGGCAACCAATGTCGTCACCCGTATTCGAGGCAAGGGAACCTTCGTTCGAGACCTTGCAGCGTCGGGTTCTACCATGTCAGTGCGAAATATCGCTGAGGAAATCACAGCGCTAGGGCATCGCTATCAAGCACGATTGCTGGTTTTAGAGGAGCGCGATCCGAGCGCTCACATCGCCAATTTATTTGAGTTGGCACCAGGCGAACAGGTGTTCTATTCCAGCATCGTACACTGTCAAAATGATCGTCCGCTGCAGTGGGAGCAACGTTATGTTAAGCGCTCAGCGATTCCCGAGTATTTGCAGCAGGACTTCGTGCTAATGACTCCCAATGCCTACCTGAGTGAGGTTTCACCATTGCAGTCAGCATCCTCAACCATTAGTGCAGTAAGCGCGAGCGAGATTGCGGCCGAAAATCTAGAAATTTCAGCGGGTACAGCCTGCCTTCAAATAGAACGAATTACTGCGAGTCGCAGTGGCATTGTGTCACTTGCTGAACTCATCTACCCCGGAGAGCGCTACAAGCTTAGCGCCGACTTAGACTATAGCTAGGACATATCATGAATACGCGAATTGATAATAATCGAATAATAAAATCTCCAACTGGTAGCGTTCGTACTTGCCAATCTTGGCAAACGGAGGCGGCGATGCGGATGTTAATGAATAACCTCCACCCTGACGTTGCCGAGAAACCACAGGAATTGGTAGTTTACGGCGGAATTGGTCGAGCTGCCCGCGATTGGGAGAGTTATGATCGAATTATTGATGTGCTGCAGCGTTTGACTGACGAGCAAACACTGCTGGTTCAATCGGGTAAGCCAGTAGGGGTGTTTACCACGCATGCGAATGCGCCGCGGGTACTCATCGCCAACTCAAATCTTGTGCCAGCTTGGGCCAATTGGGAACATTTCAATGAGCTCGATAAGAGGGGACTGGCCATGTATGGGCAGATGACAGCGGGGTCATGGATTTATATTGGCTCACAGGGCATCGTTCAAGGAACCTACGAGACCTTTGTTGCGATGGCAAAGCAGCACTTCAATGGTAGTGCTGCTGGACGATGGATCCTTACCGGCGGCTTAGGCGGTATGGGTGGTGCACAGCCACTTGCTGCAACCATGGCTGGATTCTCGATGCTTGCGGTAGAAGTGGATCAGGAACGTATCGATTTTCGTCTTCGAACCGGTTATTTGGACGAGCAGGCTGATAACCTAAGCGATGCCTTACAGCGTCTTGAACAGGCTAAGTTAGCGGGCAGAGCAATCAGCATTGGGCTGTGTGCCAACGCAGCGGATGTCTACCCTGATCTGCTCGAACAAGGCGTTATTCCGGACGTAGTGACCGATCAAACCTCGGCACATGACCCGCTGAATGGCTATTTGCCTCAAGGCTGGAGTTTGGCAGAGGCGGTGGCGAAACGTCTTGAGAACGAAGCGGCTGTGATGCTGGCGGCCAAACAGTCGATGGCGCTGCAGGTTGAGGCAATGCTGGGATTCCAGAGCGCTGGCTCAGCAGTCGTTGACTACGGAAATAATATCCGTCAGATGGCCAAGGACATGGGAGTGACTGCGGCCTTTGATTTTCCAGGGTTCGTACCGGCTTATATTCGACCATTATTTTGTGAAGGGATTGGCCCGTTTCGTTGGGTTGCGCTGTCAGGTAACCCAGAGGATATTTACCGGACGGATGCGAAAGTTAAAGAGCTGATTCCCGATGATCCGCACCTTCACAATTGGTTAGATATGGCGCGTGAGCGAATTAATTTCCAAGGGCTTCCGGCCAGAATCTGTTGGGTGGGTTTGAAGGATCGTGCGCGCTTAGCTGCCGCATTCAATCAAATGGTTGCCGACGGCGAGCTTGAAGCCCCGATTGTTATTGGTAGGGATCACTTAGATTCGGGTTCGGTAGCGAGTCCCAATCGAGAAACTGAAGCCATGATGGATGGCAGCGACGCGGTCTCAGATTGGCCGCTTCTTAATGCGCTGTTGAACACCGCATCCGGTGCAACGTGGGTTTCCTTGCATCACGGCGGAGGGGTAGGTATGGGTTACTCCCAGCACTCCGGTGTAGTGATTGTTTGTGACGGTAGCGATGAAGCCGCCGAACGAGTAAAACGCGTACTGTGGAATGATCCCGCCACCGGGGTCATGCGCCATGCGGATGCAGGATACGATATCGCCAAGCAATGTGCCCGCGAGCAAGGCCTCGATTTACCCATGTTAGGGGGGCTATAAGATGCAGGAATTTCTAATCACTCCCGGAGAATTGACGTTATCCGATTTACGCTTTATAGCTCGCAATCGTGTGCAGATTAAATTAGCCGAAAGCTGTTTTGCCGCTGTCAATGCGTCGGCTGACGCTGTGCAGCGTGTCATCACCGAGGGACGAACCGTGTATGGTGTGAATACCGGTTTCGGGTTGCTCGCGAACACTACGATAGCAGAGGAAGATCTTGAACTGCTCCAGCGCTCCATCGTGCTGTCGCATGCCGCAGGCGTTGGCAATCTAATGGCCCCGGAAATGGTTCGTCTCTTGATGGTGCTTAAGATCAACTCGCTAGCACGCGGTTTCTCAGGTATTCGCCTACAAGTAATCGAAGCGCTAACGCAATTGGTGAATCACGAGGTCTATCCAGCCATTCCAGAGAAGGGGTCAGTTGGCGCCTCAGGTGATCTGGCGCCACTGGCTCATATGAGTATTGTTCTATTGGGCGAAGGTGAGGTTATTGTTGATGGCGAACGTCTACCAGCGAAGGACGGGCTGGTATTGGCAGGCCTCAAACCAATTAGCCTAGCGCCTAAAGAGGGGCTGGCATTGCTCAACGGTACCCAAGCATCAACCGCGTTTGCATTAATGGGGTTATTTGGGGCCGAAGATAACTTTGCGGCAGCGATGGTTACCGGCGCGATGTGCGTAGACGCCGCTATGGGCTCCCGTAGGCCCTTTGATGAGCGCATACATCTGGCACGTGGCCATGAGGCACAAATCGCTACCGCGGCAATATATCGCCGTCTTCTGGGTTCCAGTGAGCTGGGCGAGGCACATATCGACTGTCAAAAGGTTCAGGATCCATACTCGCTTCGCTGTCAACCACAGGTGATGGGGGCGTGTCTTCAACAGCTAGAAAATGCGGCTAAGATCTTGCATGTCGAGGCGAATGGAGTCTCCGATAATCCGCTAGTATTTGCCGAGGATGATGAATTTATTTCTGGCGGTAATTTCCACGCCGAACCGGTAGCCATGGCTGCCGATAATATCGCGCTCGCGATTGCAGAAATCGGTGCGCTGTCCGAGCGTCGAATGGCGTTATTGATCGATTCGAATTTATCGGGCTTGCCACCGTTCTTGGTAGACAATGGCGGTGTTAATTCTGGGTTCATGATAGCGCAAGTCACCGCAGCGGCATTAGCCAGTGAAAATAAGAGCTTAGCGCACCCCTCGTCAGTGGATTCGCTGCCAACCTCGGCTAACCAGGAAGATCACGTTTCGATGGCTACTTACGCAGGGCGAAGACTGAGGGATATGAATACGAACACGGCAGGTATCTTGGCGGTAGAGCTACTTTCCGTTGCTCAGGGCTTAGACTTTAGAGCGCCGCTCAAAAGTAGTGAGCAGATTGAAGCGGGAAAGGCGTTACTGCGTAATGTGGTTCCCTTCTACGATAAGGATCGCTACTTTGCACCCGATATTGCTGACGCTCAGACCTTGATTGAAGCGGGGGCGTATCTGCCATTTTTGGAAAAACAGCTTTTTAGCTCGCTGACATAAGCTGTAATATGACCGCAGAGTTAGTGAGGCTGTGCGCCAAACCCTCTGGATTTGGTTTATAATCTGGTTAATTGTTGGCGCAGGGTGATCTTTGCGTCAGCGTAATCATTTGACACTAGAAATCTCCAGAAATAAGGAAGAACCATGCAGATCCCTGTAGTTGACTATCGGTCAGCAGACGCTGCTCAACGTTTTGTAGAATCACTGAGAGAAACCGGCTTCGGTGTGTTAGTAAACCACCCGATTAGTAAACAGCTTGTTCAATCCATCTATGATCGTTGGTACGAATTCTTCTTGAGTGATGATAAGTTCAATTATGAATTTGATCCTGAGAAACAGGATGGCTATTTCTCTAAGGTAATTTCTGAAACGGCAAAGGGCGCTCGCAAGAAGGATCTAAAGGAATATTATCACGTGTATCCATGGGGCAGAATTCCGGTACATTTGAGCGATGAAATCTTATCCTACTATGAGCAGGCTTCAGAGCTGGCTGCGGAGCTTCTAAACTGGGTAGAGGACAATTCTCCCGTTGAGGTAGCCGATAAGTATTTAGAGCCGCTGGCGACCATGATTAAAGATACTCCAAATACGTTGTTACGCGTGTTGCATTACCCGCCGCTGTCTGGCGATGAAGAGCCTGACGCTATTCGGGCGGCGGCACATGAAGATATCAACCTCTTAACCATCCTTCCAGCAGCCAATGAGCCCGGTCTTCAAGTGTTAACGAAGGAAAATGAATGGCTGGACGTTCCCTGCGAGTTTGGCTATCTGGTTATTAATATTGGCGATATGCTGCAGGAAGCGTCTGGGGGGTACTTCCCATCAACCACTCATCGAGTGGTTAACCCCGTTGGTGAGGCGGCTACTCAATCGCGTATATCTCTTCCACTGTTCTTACACCCTAGGGCGGAAGTACAGTTATCAGAGCGCTACACCCAGGCTAGCTATTTGCTTGAGCGGTTAAGAGAGTTAGGGGTTAAGTCTTAGGGCTAAATTGGGCGCTATAGGGTTGATACGGATGCGTTTAATCGTTGATTTGTGTCACTAGAGACGAGGTCGTGTCTCCAGTGACAAACAAAAGTATCGAGCTAAGACAGTGTCATGAAGAAACCAGCAAGTGTTGCACTCATCAAGTTCGCCAAAGTTGCTGCCGTCACCGCAAGTAGACCAAGCTTGGCAATCTCATGACGACGAGAGGGTGCCATACCGCCAATACCGCCAACGAGAATTGCAATACTTGAAAAATTCGCAAAACCACATAGTGCGAACGTAACAATTACCTGAGTATTTAGGCTTAGCGTTTCTTTCACTTGAGCGAATTCGAGGTAGGCGACAAACTCGTTAATGACAATTTTCTGGCCAATAAAACTTCCAGCAATTGCCGCTTCGTCCCACGGTACACCCAGTAGCCAGGTCACAGGCTGAAATAACTTACCTAAGAGATAATCCATACTCAGCGCATCGATAGCTAGGAAGTTCGCAACGCCAGTCACATCGCCAAACCATCCTAAAAAACCGTTTAGCAGCGCAATGAGTGAGACGAAGGCGAGTACCATCGCGCCAACATTCGCCGCTAGATGAAGACCACTCGCAGCACCTGAAGCTGCGGCATCGATAACGTTAACCGGTCCATCCTCTGGTTGCTCTAGTTCAGCTAAGCTCTCCTTTGGCGTCTCCGTTTCAGGAAGAATAAGTTTTGCCATCAATAGGCTGCCTGGAGCCGCCATGAAGCTTGCTGCGATTAAAAACTTAAGTTCAATACCCACAGCTAGTAAGCCAGCAATAATGGATCCTGCTACCGTAGAAAGACCGCCGACCATCACCGCAAAGAGCTCGGAACGAGTCATAGTGGGTAGGAACGGTTTCACTACGAGCGGTGCTTCGGTCTGACCGACGAATATATTCGCGGCTGCAGACAGGGATTCAGGTCGACTCGTCTTGATGATCCGTTGAAGTGCGCCCCCAAGGAGGCGAATCACCCATTCCATCAGGCCAATATAATAGAGTACAGCAATAAGTGATGAGATAAAGATGATCATCGGAAGCACCATGAAGGCAAATACGAAGCCGATGCTGCCGTCGCCGCCCGCAGCTATTTCTGGTCCAAAGATAAAACTGATGCCTTCGGTACCGTAGGCAATGACGTTACTTACTCCATTGGAGAGCGCGAACAGTAGATCTTTACCGGGTTCCCACCACAAAACCATAGCGCCAATGGAGAATTGCAGGACGAACGCGCAGATCACTGTCCGGTAGTTGATGCTTTTCTTGTGTCTAGACAGACAGTAAGCCACTACTAACAGGAAAATAATACCTACGATTGAGCGTAAAAAGGTCAAATCCATTAAGGGTTATCTCTGAGAAAGTTTCCGATAGTTTAAACCACCTACGGAGAGTGGCAATACAACAGTGAAATAAAATTACTTGCTTTGAGGTTATTCTTCGTTAATATGTAATGAAATTACACGAGGTGTTATTACTGTGTCTGAATTACAAGTTCGAATGGAAGCATCGCTCGCGAGTCTATCAGCTGCTGAACGGGCGGTGGCGGAAGTGATCTTGGCGGATGTGATCTCGGCAACACGGATTAGTACGGCTGAGTTAGCGGCTAAAGCTCAGGTAAGCCCACCAACGGTTGGCAGGTTGGCAAAGCGTTTAGGTTGTGATGGATTTCCTGATTTAAAGCTCAAGTTAGCGTCATCAGTGGCAGTTGATGCTCAATTTAGTGGCGGAGCAGTGGATGACAGCTCGGATAACGATATTGTCCACGGACTGATTCGTCAGGCTAAGGCAGATTTGGATGCGCTTCCCGCAGCCGTTAACTCGGTGGACATGAACGCGGTTGAGGACGCCCTGAATCAGGCTAATCGATTGGAGTTTTACGGAATCGGGGCGTCTGCTGCTGTGGCGGCTGATGCTCAGCATCGCTTTTTCCGCATGGGAGTGTCGGCTGTTTATTACGAAGACATCTTAAAGCAACGTATGGCAGCGGTCGCGGCAAACGAATCAGTTTGTATCGTCTTATTCTCATTTACCGGCCGGACTTCGCTAACCATTGAGGTCGCTGAATTAGCAAAGGAGTCTAATGCCACGGTGATCGCGATTACTCGCGCGGGGAGCTCCTTAGCAAAGGTGGCCGATTTCGTTCTGCCTATTCGCTCAACCGAGAATACTGAACTTGTGACTCCTATGAGTTCGAGGCTACTCATGATGATGTGGGTGGATCTGCTCTCTACGGCAATCTATAGGCTGCGTGGAGAGAGCGCTAAATCAACGTACCAGCGAGTTAAAAAGAGTCTCGCCGATACACGCAGATAACTGTCATTAGATAATTAATTAAGGTAGTAAAATGATTAAAGTTGCAATTAACGGTTTTGGACGTATTGGTCGTATGGTTACCCGAGCGCTCTATGAGTCAGGGGCTAACGAGAAGATTCAATTAGTCGCTATCAACGATTTAATGTCCAATGAACATCGCGCGCATTTATTAAATTTCGATACCGTTCACGGTATCTTTCCTGAAACTGTCACGCTTGATAGTAACCAGCTAACCATCGGCAGTGATGCAATTACCTTATTATCTCAAGCAGACCCAAGTAAGTTACCGTGGGCTGAACTTGACGTTGATATTGTATTGGAGTGTACCGGTAGGTTTAATTCGAAGGACGCTTCGTCAGTGCATTTAGCGGCCGGCGCTAAGAAAGTACTTTGTAGTGCCCCGGTGGCAGATGCGGATAAGACCATTGTGTTCGGTGTCAACGACGATACCTTAGCAGCTACTGATACCGTCGTATCGAATGCTTCCTGCACGACCAACTGTCTAGCGCCGGTGGCACAGGCTCTTCATAAGGCTCTGAATATTGTACAGGGTAATATGACGACGGTTCACGCCTATACCGCTGATCAAATGTTGATGGATGGCCCTCACTCAGATATGTATCGAGCTCGCGCAGCGGCGCATAATATGGTGCCGACGAAAACGGGCGCAGCAGCGGCAGTGGGACTTGTCCTGCCTGAGCTTCAGGGCAAATTGGACGGTATGGCAGTTCGTGTGCCAACTGCGAACGTCTCCCTGGTTGATCTGACTGTTTTAGTAGAAAAAGACACCACGGTCGAAGTCGTTAATGAGATTCTTCGCCTACGAGCGGAGCAGTCACCGGGTGTTGTTGGTTTTAACCAATTACCGTTGGTTTCAAGCGATTTCAATCATAATCCAGCTAGTTCAACGATTGACGCTACTCAGACACGCGTAAATGGCAAGCTCGTTAAAGTAATGGCTTGGTATGACAACGAGTGGGGCTTTTCTAACCGAATGCTCGATACCGCTCAAGCCATGTTCAACGCTCAGTAACTCATCCCGTACAAGGTGTGGCATGACTACATCTGTCCTCTTCGCCGGCTTATGCCGGCTTTTTTTCGCTGCTAATAATGACGCGCCAAGGTGAACAGCGCTAGAATGGAGATATGAGTAAATACCTCCCTATATTGCCACCTGCGTGGGCTCCTTTTTTGGGTGACGTCTGGTCACAATTAAAGCTTGACCACACTGGCGAGTTGATGAGAACGGATCTAGCTCCGCCAACAGAGCAGTGGTTTAGAATACTTAAGCTCCTTACTCCAGCAGAGATTAAGGTGGTGATTCTGGGGCAGGACCCTTATCACGGTGAAGGTCAGGCGGAAGGGTTGAGCTTTTCGGTCCCGTTTGATCAAAAGATTCCACCATCATTGAAGAATATACAGAAAGAACTTACAACCGATGAACAGGTGGCGCCTGTGGATCATGGGCATTTGATTGAATGGGTAGACCAAGGCGTTATGCTGCTCAACGCTTCGTTGACGGTGCCGCTTGGAGAACCTGGCGCACAGCTAACTGTATGGGAAGGCTTTACTGATGAAATTCTTCGAGTGCTTGATAAACAAGATCAGGGCATTGTGTTTATGCTTTGGGGGGCATTCGCGCAATCGAAAGCCCCCTTGCTAGATAGAGAGAAACATCTGGTCCTAACCGCCGCGCATCCCTCACCACTTTCGGCGTATCGAGGTTTCTTTGGCTGCCGTCACTTTAGTCAAGCCAATGATTGGTTGAAGTCTAAAGGGCGAACAGCCATTAACTGGCAGTTGTCACCGATCAATCGCTCGTTGTTTTAGTTAACGCTTGCTCAGTAAACACTGCGACACGCTCACGTAAATTTTTGTCGTCAATGGTTTCAAGTTGCTTAGCGCGGACTAAGCGCTTTCCGGCGACCCAAACATCTGTGACACGATGGCCAACTTGTGAATAAACAAGCTCGGCAATCAAGTTAAAGCAGGGTTGTAAATCAATCCCACTCATATCAATGGCAATGATGTCAGCGGATTTACCTTTCTCTAGACTACCGCAGACCTCATCAATTCCGAGCGCTTTGGCGCCGTTGATTGTCGCCATCTGAAGTGCGCTTTGAGCGGAGATCGCTTCGGGGTTCTGGTGTTTGATTTTCGCCGTCAGCGCGACGTATTGGAGTTCGCTAAACATATCAAGGGCATTGTTGCTTGCCGCTCCATCGGTGCCAATAGCGACGTTGATATCGGCATTTAAAAGCGTTTGTGTTGGGCACATACCTGAAGCAAGCTTGAGGTTCGAGCGAGGGCACGTGAGAACGGATGCGCCCAGCTCAGCAACCGCTTCGATGTCGCCATCGTTGAGGGCCGTCATATGAACAAGCTGTGAGCTCGCATCGATGAAATGATTGTCGATAAGGCGATTAAGCGGGCGAACCCCGCTGTCATTAACCGCGTCATCAACCTCCTGTTGAGTCTCATGCAAATGAACCTGCAGCGGGATCTTGAATTCGTCAGCAAAAGACTTGGCTTTAGCGAAGTTCTCGTCGTTCACCGTGTACGGCGCATGCGGAGCGATCGCAAAGCTGATTAGCTCATGATCTTTAAGGTCTTCCGCCATATTGCGTGCTTTACTCAAGTAGTCATCAGGGCCAGAGCCCCAGTTACAGGGAAAGTCGAAGATTGTCGCGGCGATTTGTGCGCGCATACCCACTCTATCAACTGCCTCGGCGGCCGCATCGGGAAAGAAATACATATCTGAGAAGCAAGTTGTTCCCGTCATCAACATTTCGGCCATGGCTAACTCGGTGCCGAGTTCCACAAACGCTGCACTGACGAACTGTGATTCAGCGGGCCAGATATGATCATTTAGCCATGTTTGCAGCGCTAAATCGTCTGCATAGCCCCGGAGAAGACTCATCGCAGCGTGACCATGAGTATTAATTAGCCCGGGCATGACGAGATGATTGTCGAAGAACTGCTCGTCCGCGGCGCGATAGGTGAAGGGGATTTCGTGCGACGCAACCAAATCTATTATTTTTCCCTCATCAACCACAAGCGCCATATTGTGTTGGATGGTCATGGGCTTAATAGCAAGGAGGTGCTTAAAGTGGAGTATCGTGTCAACGAATTGTACGCTCATGTTGAATTCCTTATTTTGATATGGGTATTCTATCCAGACATTGAGTTAAGGGACACTGTGATAAACACTTGATTGCTTTAGGGGCCTAATATTTGCCTATACAATAGCCAACACCTAGCAGATAATAAATCTGTACATTGGTCGTTCACGCTTTTTAACCCAGAAGCTGAGATAGATATGTTTGAATTTCGTACCGAATGGCTTGATTTGGTAACAACCAGTGCTTTTCCTAGACTCATACTCAATGAGTTGAGGAAAAGGGGCGTTGATGAAGCCAAGTTAATGGCGGAGCTTTCCATGTCGTCAGCTGAACTTTATGACCTAGATCGTCCTTGGTGTTTTAAAGAATTTAGCTCTTTAATCGCTGTCGCTCAACGCTCCACTGGCTTTTATCTTATTTTTGATGATCCGGTTCTTATCGCCAACCACCTAGCGGTTGGAAAAGTCTGTCTTGGCGCGCACTTAGCGCAAGATTTCGAAGGTGCTGTGAGATTTCTCGCAGCTAGTACCGCTACGGTTCAACGTTACTTAAGTCTTTCGCTGACCGAGTCCAACGAAGATGTTGAGCTCGTGTTAACCCCTAACTTGGAACTTGGCCCGGTTGACGGTTTCATCCAGTTCTTTATGCTAGTGACCACCGCTCGGATGTTACGCTTTCTGAGCATTGGCTCCCAGGATTCGTTTTCACTTCACTTAGCCAGTACCGTTAACGGTGATGTGGGTGAGTTAAGGACTCAGTGTCAGCAGGCTGCTATCCATTTTAGTGGGGACAAAACTTTTATTCGTTTTCCTAAGAGTCTAAACACGCTTAGGATGGCAAATTACAGTGAGAGAAAATTAGTCCTCGCCAAGAGAGAGTATGAAGTTGCTGTCCAATTGCCATACTGTCAGATTACTTGGGGGGAGAGAGTTCGGGTTGTACTATTGGCAGCGGATCTTAATTGTTCCGCGGAGAACGCTGCCTTGTCGCTTGGCGTGTCCGTTAAAACCCTGTCTAACTATCTAGCAAAAGAAGGTTTAAGTTTTAGCGAACTTCGAACCATGATGAAAGCTGAACGTCGAATCCTTGAACACCATCAGGCTGCGAAAACCTAACAAATTCTTTCTATACGTTGTGGCGAAGTGACGCTAGCAAAACGCCCTAATCAAGATTAGCGGTTAACCGGCGATGAAGAGCCATGGCCAGAAGAATAATCCCTCCACCAACTACAAGCTTTATATAGTCTACGTCTTGGCCCCAGAATATAAGATTAACTACGAGCCCAAGCGGAATCACCGCATTATTCATAATCGCTAGGGTTCCCGTGTCGGTGGTTGCAGCCCCTCGATTCCACCAAAAATAGCCAAGTCCAGAAGCTACCACCCCTAGCCAAATTAAGATCCCAATTTGGCTGATCGTAATCCCGCTTGGCCACTCACCATATAGCAACATGGCGATGAGGGTAACGATACTTGCGCCAAAGAAGAAGTAGCGCTGTTGCTCGGGTAGTAAACAACTTGGTTCCTTCCTGGCGAGCCGCTTGAAAGCGACCTGACCAAACGCAAAGCATAGGTTAGCGCCCTGGAGTACCAGAAATCCTAACCAATAGTTGTCGCCGAGTGATTGTTGGCGAATGACTAATGCTCCTAGCACCGCTATAACGGCGACGAGTAATACGCTAGGGCGAAATCTCTTGGTAAGCGCATCATCGAGTAGAGTGATGTAAATAGGCGTAAGGATGGTAAATAACAGTACTAGCGGAACGGTGAGTAAGGTAAAGGCATGGAAATAGCAGATATACATCAAACCTAACTGTATTGCGCCTATCGCCGTGAGCTTTAAGCTTAATAGATTTGCTGCAATGGGTTTGCGTAAGAGCAGAGTAAACGTTAACAGCGCAAGGAGTGAGCGAATGAATGCTGCGGTATAACTATTTATCGAACCGGCGAGGAATTCGCCGATTAAGCTAAAAGAAAAGGCCCACAGAATAGTGGTTACAAACAAATACTTCATGGGCCCAGCTCTTTAGTAAAACGGTTATTGCTCAGCGATATTTTTATACAGTGAAGGATCGTCCATGATACAGGCAGTGGTAGTATAAACAACATCCGTCGAGCTGTTCAGGGCTGTTTCGAGTGAATCCTGAAGTACCGAAATAACAAAGCCAATAGCCACTATCTGCATCGAAATTTCGTTGTCGATACCAAATAAGGAACAGGCGAGTGGAATAAGCAGTAACGACCCGCCCGCGACGCCCGACGCTCCACACGCACTTACCGCGGCTACGATACAGAGTAGTAAGGCAGAGGCGAAGTCCACCTGGATCCCTAAGGTTGCTGTAGCGGCCAGTGTAAGCGTAGTAATGGTAATTGCTGCACCGGCCATATTTACCGTAGCACCAAGCGGGATAGAAACAGCGTAGGTGTCCTCTGGTAAGCCGTAGCGCTTACAAACGTTCATATTCACTGGGATGTTAGCGGCCGAAGAGCGGGTGAAAAATGCAGGTAAGCCACTCGCGAGTAGAGTGGGGAAGATGATTGGGTACGGGTTGCGGCCAATCACCAAGAAGACGATTAACGGGTTAACCAATAGCGCCATAACCAACATACAGCCAACGAGCACTGCGAGCAGATGTCCGTAGTTAATCATCGCCTCAAAACCGGTGGTAGCAATGGAATACGCGACCAAACCGAGAATACCAATAGGCGCAAATGCGATGACAATGCGAACTACGCGAGTGATCGCGTCGGCGAGATCAGACAAAGATTGCTTAGTGGTATCACTCGACTTCTGCAACCCTAGACCAAGTAGGACTGCCCACGTAAGAATACCGATATAGTTAGCCGATAAGAGCGCGTCAATTGGATTCGCAACGATGTTAAAAATCAAGGTATTCAAAACACCGCCGATCCCCGAAGGAGGGGTGATACTGGTATCGCCTACAAAAAGCAAAAGTTCAGACGGGAATAACGTGCTTGCGGTCAACGCTATAATCGCAGCGGTTACCGTACCGACCCCATATAGCACTAATAGTGCACGGATACTGGTTTTTTTCCCAGGTTGATGGTTAGCAATTGCTGAGCAAACCAGTATGAACACTAAGATAGGGGCAACAGCCTTTAAAGCACCAACGAATAAATCGCCGAACAGGCCTAGAGACATTGCGCTGGTTGGGGCCAGCAATCCAATAGCGGCACCGATAACCAGACCGATAAAAATTTGTAGGATGAGGCTACTAGTCTGCCAGAGGCGAACAAGAGGTTGGAATACGGCTAGCATCGGTTGTCACTACCTTAAAATTAGCTATTTAGTTGGTTCCAAGAGTAACGGTTCACCAAGCAGATAACAATACGACGGACAGCTAATATTACATGAAAGGGATGCTCATAATAGTTGTTTTGATATTAAATGTTATATATATTAGACAAATATTATTTTTAAGGGGTGATTGTTATGGCTGGTCAAGGTTCGGCAGGAAACGTACTTGCGGCAATTTGTAGTGTGATAATTCCCGGTTTGGGGCAGCTTGTTCAAGGGCGCTTATTCGCCGCCATAATCCAATTTGGTTTAGCAGCATTGCTGTGGCTAGTGCTGCTTGGCTGGATTGTGCATATCTTCAGCATTATTGACGCGGCAAAATTTACTCCTCAATAACTGTCGAATTTTTAAGTTATTAAAAAGTATTATAAAAATACGTTAGGCTATAGTGAAATGAGAGAGGATTTCTTATGACATTAATGCAGCGAGTTCTATTATTTGTTTCCACGGTTGGGAATCTTGCAGCAGCTACTATTGCCGTTGTATTCGATATTTATTTCCTGCTGATAATCACCTTAGCCTATTCGGCTATAGGCCTTTATGATGTGCTGTTGAATCGCCATACCATCACGACCCTTTATCCTGTAGTGGCGCATATCCGCTTCATCCTTGAGTCCTTCCATGATGAAATCCATCAGTACTTCATTGCCTCGAATACAGAAGAAAGGCCTTTCAGCAGAGAGCAGCGGAATACCGTGTATCGCCGTGCAAAGCGCCTCAACGATGCCAAGGCATTTGGGACAGAGCGAGATCTCTATGAAGAAAACTACCTATCTATCGAACACTCTATCTACCCAACCGAAGTTACCGAGCGCGCCAAGCGTCATCTCATCGGTTCGTCACAGTGCACTAAACCTTATTCGGCATCGAGGCTAAATACTTCGGCAATGAGTTTTGGCTCGCTGAGCGCGAATGCAATTAGCGCGCTTAACCAAGCTGCCAAATTAGGCGGCTATTACCACAATACGGGAGAGGGCGGCATTAGCCCCTACCATCAACACGGTGGTGATCTAGTTTGGCAAATTGGCTCGGGACTTTTTGGTTGTCGGACGCAGGACGGGGAATTTGATGCCGAAATGTTTCAAGCTTCAGCATCCCAAGATGCCGTGAAGATGGTTGAAATTAAGCTTTCCCAGGGCGCCAAACCCGGCCATGGAGGCGTGCTCCCTAAGGAAAAGATTACCGAGGAAATTGCTGCCGTAAGACTGATCGCGACAGATCAAGACTGTGTTTCACCGGCAAGACACCCGCTCGCGTCGTCCCCTGAGGCATTAATGAAGTATATCGCTCATCTGCGCGAGCTATCCGGTGGCAAGCCCGTTGGTTTTAAACTGTGCCTCGGAAAGCGAAGTGAATTTATCCAATTGGTTAAGGCAATGCTGAGTACGGGAGTCCTACCCGACTTCATCACAGTTGACGGTGCGGAAGGTGGAACCGGCGCGGCACCCGTGGAGTTCTCGAACCGTTTAGGCTACCCAATCG
Organism: uncultured Umboniibacter sp.; assembly: GCF_947497555.1. Taxonomy (NCBI): domain Bacteria; kingdom Pseudomonadati; phylum Pseudomonadota; class Gammaproteobacteria; order Cellvibrionales; family Cellvibrionaceae; genus Umboniibacter; species uncultured Umboniibacter sp. The sequence continues at coordinate 62,659 of NZ_CANMGY010000004.1, read as the reverse complement.
CTGAGGGTATTGCTTTCGTTAATCAAGTACTAATGGGAGCGGGATTACGCTCAGAAATATCAGTTATTGCGTCTGGAAAAACAGCAACGGGCTTCGATATCCTATCCAAGCTGGCATTGGGGGCAGATGTTGTTAATGCGGCTCGAACTATGATGTTAGCAATGGGGTGTATTCAATCGCAAAGCTGTCACACCAATCTGTGTCCAACGGGTATAGCAACGCAAGATCCAGTGAGATCAAGAGCTTTGAACCCCGCAAGTAAAGCCGTGAGAATTGCAAATTTTCAAGCGGCGAGCTGTGAGAACTTCTTCCACCTAATTGGTGCCATGGGAATAAATGACCCAGCGAAGCTGAAGCCCTGGATGGTCAAACGCCGTAATGGTGATGGCATTATCAGTGATTGTATTGAGGCGGATGAGTTACTCTCAGAAGGGCAGCTACTCAGTGATGATATGCCCGAGCGCTGGCGAAAGCTCTGGATTGATGAAGTTGCGTAGCTTTAACGAAAATCCGAAGCTATTCGCTTCGGATTTTTGTTGAGGTGGCAGCGCTGAAATCATTTAGCTAAGACGTTTACTCAGCGTTGTGGTAAACCCGCTGGACATCATCTAAGTCATCTAGCATCGCTAAGAATTTGTCGAACATCGGCTTATCGTCTTCATTAATCTCGGTCGTTGTCTGTGGAATAAACTGAATCTCAGCCATTTCGAAGTCAATTTCTCCGAAGGCATCCTGGAGCGCTTGCTTCGCTTTGAAAAACTCGGTCTGTGGTGCAAAAACGTTGATAATTTCAGCGTCCTGCTCAATGTCCGTGACATCCACGTCAGCCATCATTAGCGCTTCGAGTACGGCATCCTCATCATCGTGTTGGAACGAGAAGATGGCACTATGATCAAACATATGGCTGACACTACCCTGGGTGCCAATCTTGGTCTTAGTCTTGGTGAAGCACTGACGAACGTCCCCGAAGGTCCGATTTGGGTTATCCGTTAGGCAATCTACGATTACCATACAGTTGCCTGGGCCAAAGCCTTCATAGCGAGCGCGATCGAAGTTTTCGCCACCGCCGCCTTCAGCTTTTTTCAGCGCTTTATCGATAACATGTGAAGGGACCTGATCTTTTTTAGCGCGATCAATTAATCCGCGAAGGCTTAAGTTGCCGTCGGGATCGCTACCGCCTTGTTTGGCAACAACGTAAATTTCACGTCCGTACTTACTATAAACCTTTGATTTAGCATCAGATGTCTTTGCAATCGACTCTTTACGGTTTTGGAATGCTCTGCCCATGATCAACTCTCGATTTTTTTAGTTAGGTTGATTTTAAAGAATGTCGGCGCGAATGCCAAACTATCTTATGAAGCAAAAAAAAGGCCGTCGAAAAACGACGGCCTTTTTAGATATGGTAGCAAGAGGCGGACTTGAACCGCCGACCCCAGCATTATGAGTGCTGTGCTCTAACCAGCTGAGCTACCTTGCCTTAACGAAGCGGAATTATAAGGATGGGCTGCTGAGTGTCAACCATTTTTTGGAGGAAATCTAAACAAAATCAATCCCTTATGTAATTGCTGCGGTTTACCCCTGTTTAGAGTGCGAGATTCTCTAGCCTGAATGAGACGTCTGATAACTAAAGTTCAAATCTTAGTATGGGCAAATGTCGAAGCGCAGCAGACTACGTTTTCGAATCTACTTCGAAGTTAGATATGATTAGATTTTTTTTCGGAAAAGTGGCTGGGGTGGTAGGGCTCGAACCTACGCATGACGGGATCAAAACCCGTTGCCTTACCACTTGGCTACACCCCAAGGAAGAACGAGAAAATGGCTGGGGTGGTAGGGCTCGAACCTACGCATGACGGGATCAAAACCCGTTGCCTTACCACTTGGCTACACCCCAATTTCTCATCGCTTAAGGTCATTGCCCTAAGTCGATGCGAATTATAAACATGCTGTTTAAATTGTAAAGCGAAAAAGGTGAAAAAATTAGTTAATTCAGTAGCTTAGCGAGAAAGGCTATGACTAAGCTACCAGTCAACTAAAGATCAGTAGCACTTAGACGTTAAAACGGAAATGAATAACGTCGCCATCGGCAACGATGTATTCCTTACCCTCCAGGCGCCACTTACCAGCCTCTTTAGATCCGGCCTCACCGTTGTATTCTATGTAGTTGTCATAACCAATGACTTCAGCGCGAATAAAGCCCTTTTCGAAGTCAGTGTGGATCTTTCCTGCAGCCTGAGGTGCGGTTGCGCCAATTGGGATGGTCCAGGCGCGAACTTCCTTGACGCCAGCGGTGAAGTAGGTGTGGAGACCTAGCAGGTCGTATCCTGCGCGAATGACGCGGTCCAAACCAGCTTCATCCCAACCAAGCTCCGATAGGAACTCAGCCTTCTCATCGTCCTCAAGTTCGGCGATCTCAGCTTCCATCTTATTACAAATAACCACTAACTCTGCGCGCTCTTCGGTCGCAATAGCGCGAACCACTTCAAGATGAGGGTTATTCTCGAAGCCTTCTTCATCCACATTAGCGATGTACATGGTAGGCTTTAAGGTCAGAAAGTTAAAATGCTTTACGGCCTTTAAGTCATCTTCGCTTAGGTCTAAGCTGCGAAGAGGTTTAGCTTCGTTAAGATGGGGGATAAGCTGCTCAAGTATTGAGACCAGTTTAATGGCATCGGCGTCGCGGCCCTTTGCAAGCTTCTGATTGCGCTGTATTGCTTTCTCACAACTTTCCAAGTCCGCAAGTGCCAGCTCGGTATTGATTACCTCGATATCCGCAGCGGGATTAATCGCGTTGGCAACGTGAATGACGTTGTCGTCATCGAAGCAGCGAACAACATGAGCAATGGCATCGGTATCACGAATGTTACCGAGGAATTTGTTGCCAAGGCCTTCGCCCTTTGATGCGCCGGCCACAAGGCCTGCAATATCAACGAACTCCATAGTGGTTGGTACGATGCGCTCGGGGCCAACGATTGCTGAAATTGCGTCGACACGTGGATCGGGTACAGGGACTACGCCAGCGTTCGGCTCAATGGTACAAAAAGGGAAGTTTTCGGCGTCGATCCCTGCTTTGGTTAATGCATTAAAGAGCGTTGATTTACCCACGTTCGGTAGGCCTACAATTCCGCAATTAAAACCCATGGTTATGCTTCCGTATCAATTCTGTGTGTGAAGTTTGAGCATTGCTTGGTCAAGATCACCCGAGGCAATTGGCTCAATACATTGTAGTGTACGATCTATAGCGTGATCGATACCAATCCGGTCGTCCGCGCTCGGGCGAGTTAACACATAGTTAGCGACTTGTTTCGCAGAGCCCGGATGGCCGATGCCAATGCGCAGACGGATAAAGTTTTTGTTATTAGCGAGGGAGGAAATAATGTCGCGAAGCCCATTATGTCCACCATGGCCGCCACCTTTCTTTAGTTTTGCGATACCCGGCCCAAGGTCAAGCTCATCATGAGCGACTAGGATTTGCTCAGGTTCGATTTTAAAGAAGTTTGCGATCGCCGCGACCGATTGGCCGGAACGATTCATAAAGGTGGTTGGAATTAGGAGGCGAACGTCTTTGCCTGCGATCGTAATTCTTGCCGCAAGGCCATGAAAACGTGATTCAGAAACAAGTGACGCGCCGTGGAGGCGCGCCAACTCGTTGACGAAGTCGGCGCCAGCATTGTGTCGAGTTCCCTCATATTGGCTGCCTGGGTTGGCAAGACCTACGATGAGTTTAATGTTCGACAAAACTAGCGCTCCCTTCAGCGGAGAAGTTACTCAGCTGAATCTTCTTCGTCAGCAGCCTCGGCAGCGTCAGCAGAATCGTCTGCAACAACACCCTTAGGCTTCTTAATAGTAAGAATTGCTAAGTCGTGATCTGCGCCGTGGTTAAGAGCTACACTTTCAACGCCTTTTGGAAGAACAACGTCAGAAATGTGTAGTGTATCACCAGCGCCAACTTCAAGAAGGTCAACTTCGATGAACTCAGGGAGATCCTTCGGAAGTGTGCTGACTTCTAGTTCGTTTAGCTGAGTGATAACAGAACCACCTTCTAACTTAACGCCTTTTGAAGACTCAGCGTTTAGGAAGTGAAGTGGAACTTTCACATTGATCTTTTCTTTCGCGGAAACGCGCAAGAAATCGGCGTGAACGATGATTGGCTTAGCCGGGTGGCGTTGTAGGTCTTTCAGGATAACCTTTTCAGACTTACGACCAATCTTAATCGTGATGATGTGGCTGTAGAAAGCTTCATCGTCAAGTGCACGAGATAGATCTTTGTGAGGTAGTGAGATAGTTAAAGGCTCTTTATCGCCACCGTAAACGATAGCTGGAACTTGGCCTTCCAAGCGACGCAGGCGGCGGCTCGCACCTTTCCCCATGTTGTCACGGACTTCAGCCTTCAATGTGTAATCAGTCATTTATAACTCCTTAAAAATACAAAACCATCGCACACCCGCGACCAGGCTTCTTGCGATGGCGTAAACCAATTCGACTGGTGTCGAATTAGTATTCGAGCGGTAATGAACCGCTCAAATTTGGGTCAATCAGTCGAACAATGCGCTGATTGATTCCTCGTTGCTGATGCGACGAACGGATTCGGCTAACATCGGCGCGAGGGATAATACACGAATCTTTTTACAATTGCGCGCATCTTCTGAGAGCGGGATTGTATCGTTAACAATCAATTCGTCAAGCTCAGAATTATTTAGATTGTCAATTGCAGGACCAGATAGTACTGGGTGTGTGCAATAGGCGACAACTTTTGCCGCGCCGCGCTTCTTAAGTGCGGAGGCTGCACTACAAAGCGTGCCAGCGGTATCAACAATATCATCAACCATGATACAGGTACGGCCATCGACTTCGCCGATAATATTCATAACTTCAGCAACGTTGGCTCGCGGACGGCGTTTGTCAATAATTGCTAGATCGGTATCTAGCTTCTTGGCGACGGCCCGTGCACGAACCACACCGCCGATATCAGGAGAAACTGCGATAGGATTATCGTAGTGTTGCTCGATGATATCCTGGAGCTGGCGAACGCTTCCGTAGCAGTTGTCGACGGCGACATCGAAGAAGCCTTGAATCTGTTCAGCGTGAAGATCAACGGTGAGTACGCGGTCAACCCCAACGCCTACTAGCATATCCGCAACAACCTTCGCAGAGATTGCGACGCGGGCTGAGCGTACGCGACGATCTTGGCGAGCATAACCAAAGTAGGGAACTACAGCGGTAATACGCTGAGCTGACGCTCTGCGGAGGGCGTCAACCATCACGATCAACTCCATGAGATTGTCGTTCGCTGGGCGACAGGTTGGTTGAATAATGAAAACGTCTTGACCTCGCACGTTCTCTTTAATCTCTACCATTACTTCGCCATCCGAGAAGGAGCCTACTGACGCCTTGCCGAGTGGAATGTGAAGTTCATCGCATACTTTTTTTGCTAATTCCGGGTTTGCATTCCCGGTAAATACCATTAGGTTAGCCACTGATATCGCCCTTGTTTGTTGAAGTCATTCAATCTGCGTTGTCGGTCTCGTAAAGAGATGGCTGGGGTGGTAGGGCTCGAACCTACGCATGACGGGATCAAAACCCGTTGCCTTACCACTTGGCTACACCCCAGTGTAAAAACTAACTAATTTGCTCTACAGGTGAATTGTTGATCCCCTGTGCTACGAAACCGTCGCATGTTTCAGGTCGCTGGCGAAAAATTGCCTCCGCGTCCTCTTTACTTTTGAATGCTGCAAAAACGCAAGCACCTGTCCCGGTTAGTCTAGCTGGCGAAAATTTATTCAGCCATTCTATTGTACTATCAATCTCCGAGTACAGTGATCTTACGACAGGCTCGCAATCATTGCGACCACCCTGCCTCAAAACGGCCGCTACTGTACTGCTCGGGGTGTCTCTTGTCAATTCGGGATGGCTAAAAATGGCAGCTGTAGAGACCGAAACACGGGGGCGTAATACAACGTACCAATGGCCTTGCGAAGGATGAGGCGTAATGCGCTCACCTATCCCTTCAACCCATGCGCTGCTGCCGCGGATAAAGAAAGGGACATCAGCGCCTAACTTCAATCCAAATGCCGCGAGTTCATCGATACTTAAGTTAAGTTTCCAAAGCTTATTTAAAGCGACGAGAGTGGTGGCGGCGTTCGAGCTTCCGCCTCCTAGACCTCCGCCCATCGGGAGCCGTTTTTGTAGCGTGATTTTAGCACCTAGTAGGCTATTCCCAACTGAGGTCTTGAGTAGCTTGGCAGCTTTAAAAATAAGATTTTCTTCGATCGGAATGCCCGAGACAGCAGGGGTTATAGTAATTTCCCTGGATTGCGCCGCAAAATTCATCGTGTCACCGAACTCAAGGAGTTGAAAATAACTTTCTAGTAGATGGTAACCATCATCACGCTGACCAATGATATGGAGGTTAAGGTTGAGCTTAGCCGGACTGAGAACTTCAATTGACATGATTGTCTCCGAAGCGCCAATTGGAGACGAGTAGGGTGATTTGCTCACCATTACGTTCGCAGACAATCCGATGAGGTAAGATATACCCATTTACCTCAAGGAATCTATCGAGTTTTACGCGAGTGCCGTTTTGCATGAAGCTTATCTGTGTAGGCGTACGTTGGTAATCTGTCACGGGGTTTTGAGGGGCAGGGACGCCATTCAACCAATGCGGCCAAGCATCGATGGGAGTGCTCCATCCAAGCTGCTCGAGCATGATCAATTCTGCTGGGCCGCTAATCAAGGTATTGTCGTTGCGGATACTCAGGTTGCTAGAATTACCACTTATTTCGGTAGCATAACTGCCGAATGGACCGCTTAAATTGATAAGGTTTGAGTGATCAAAATATCGCCAGCTAATTGTCGCAGAACCACTTTCATTACCTCGGTATCCGAGTTTACCGTTGAGTGACCAACTAGCGGGTAACGCAGTGTCATTAAGTGGAGCGGGGGCAAAGCTCTGGCATGCCATGAGCAGACTAGTAAGGAGTATAGTCATTATGCGATTCATGGACTTGTACCCCAGCTGAGGTTGGGGTATCGCTCCCGCGCGTAAGCGCGGACATCGTCGGCCTGCTTCTTGTTGCCCAACTGCTCTAGAATAACGATTAAGTGTGAAAGGATCTCAGGGTGGGCGAGCAACTGACTGGCGCGGTTGACGTTATCATAGGCCTGATCAAGGTTTCCCTGGAGATAGTACAGCCAACCTAGACTATCTAAGTAGGCTGGATTCTCAGGCTCCGCGGTTAGCGCGATAAGTAGTTGTTGCTCGGCTTCATCAAGGCGGGTCTCTCTAGATATCCAGCTGTAGGCTAGATTGTTACGCACTAGATGCGCTTCCGGGTTGTGGGTGAGAAACTCCTCGTAGTATTGCTCAAGCAGAATCTGTTCGCCGCTGCCGGTTAACAATTCAGTCATCACTTCTAGCGCGCTAAAGCTGCTAGGGTTTTGGGCGAGAATTGCGTCGGTTCGGTCCTTACAGTGAAGCGGACTGGCGCGCTGGCAAAGCTCTCCGAGTTCTAACTGGATCCAGAGCTCACTCGAATCTGGGTTGTCCCGCCGACGCTCATTATACCATTGCTCAACGCGAGTACGATCGGCGCTATTGAGCTCAATTCGCCCAAGTAGTTGAGCCACTTCGACGACACGCTCGGGTTGCTCGATTTGTAATGCCTCAGCCAATGCTGCCTCGCTATTTTGCTCGGCAAGATAAATTTCTGCATTCAATAACAGGGCACGATCAATTAAAACCGGACGCTGCGCTAGATGATCGGAGAACGCTTTAGCTTGCAACGTGAAACCTTGTGCGATCAACCAATTGGCCGTATCAATAACCCAGGCAATTGTGATACTCGGGTTTCGCAACAGCGGCCTGAAATCTGGCTCTACGCGGTCGTCAAAATATTCAGTTTTTAAGCGCTGTGTCTGAATATCTAAGCTTTGATGAGTCTGGAGGAAGTCGTTCAGTATGCGAAGAGCACGGTCTATTTCACCGGTTTCAGCTAACAGCCCTGCGGTATTCGCCACCACGGCTTCATCATCAGGATGCTCCTCGAGAAGTTGTTCCATTAGTTCAATCGATTGCTCAGGAAAGCGGTTAAAGCGCGTGAGGGCGATAGCGATGGTGACCCCTGATAAATCCGGCCTGGCGGCCTTCACAGCAGTAAGTACCTCCACGAATCGATCTTGATTCTCGGGTGGCCAGCGCATTGCCTTGGCCCCAACCGACTGGAAGAAAGGGTTAGCAAGCGAGGGATTTTTGATCTGACTCGCGAACCGAAGCGTCTCTCCATAATTTTGTCTACTCAACTGGTATCGTGCATTCGACGCAAGATAAGCATCGGAAGAACTATCCCATGAGGACCACTGGTTTAACGCTACGTTGAGATCGCCGCCGGCTTGCTGAGTATGCCAAAGTGACTCCTCGGCCAAGGAAGGCTCGTTGAAATCTTTTGCGGTCGACATCGTCAGCTCAGCAGCCTGCTGATGTTGGCCTCGAAAAGCAAAGATGTCGGCGAGAAATAAGTTTTCAACCATTTGTCTTGGTAACGGCTTTGCTGGCGCTTTTGCGCTGTCGCTATACTCCGCTTGAGGATGCTCAGGCGTGCCAGTAAGCTCAGTCGTTGTTTTGGGCGATAGGGAGCAGGCGCTTAGCACTAAAACAGTGCTGAGCATTGAAAAACTCTTAACGTGAGCAAATATTGATTTAGTCATGAGCTCCTGAGCACCGAAAACTAACATATCATTTATCCTTAGTGTAAAGGTATAATAGTGGCTTTGAAACGAAAGAATTATAATTGCTTAGCGCTTTTAGCGGCTCTGATATAGAAAACTACTTGGAACGAGATCTAACTTATATGCCTTTACTGGCGATTGGATTTAACCATAAGTCTGCGAGTCTCGCATTACGCGAACAGCTTGCCTTTGCTCCCGATGCGCTGCAGAACGCGCACCGAGCCCTGTGTTCGACATCGCATGCGGATGAAGCAGTTATTATATCTACCTGCAATCGCACCGAGATTATCGTTCATGGAGCCTGCGATACTCGTGAGATTACTGAATGGTTAGCGAACTTCCATCAAGTCAGCGCTGCAGAGCTTGCGGCAAGTCTCTATAGTTACACCGATCGAGATGCGGTCGCTCACCTAATGAAAGTAGCTAGCGGCCTTGACTCTCTGGTACTTGGCGAGCCACAGATTTTAGGACAGGTTAAATCTGCCTTTGCTGTGGCGCTCGAAGCGGGCACTGTGACAGGGACGTTCCATCAGTTATTCCAGCAGATCTTTTCGACCGCGAAGCGGGTTCGTTCGCAGACCGCAATTGGTTCAAGTCCAGTTTCGGTCGCTTACGCCGCGGTTACGCTGGCACAAAGGATTTTTAGTGACCTCTCTTCTACGCACGCTCTATTAATAGGTGCTGGCGAAACTATTGACTTGGTGGCGCAACATCTCCATCAGCACGGTGTTGCGAGCATGGTGGTAGCGAATCGAACGCTAGCTCGTGCTGAGGATGTAGCGGCTCGCTTCCAAGCGCGTGGAATCTTGCTCAGTGAGATTCCAGAGCACCTTCCGAAAGCCGATATCATCATTAGTTCTACGGCAAGTCAGCTCCCGGTTTTGGGCAAGGGCACGGTGGAAACAGCCATGAATAAGCGACGTCACCGTCCGCAATTTATGGTGGATATTGCAGTGCCTCGGGATATCGAGGGCGAAGTCGGACAACTGGAAGACGTTTATCTCTATACCGTCGACGATCTTGCTAACGTCATCAATGATGGATTAGCGGCTCGCGAGCAAGCGGCTGCGCAGGCGGTTAACATTATTGACGAACAAGTTGATCACTACCTTGAGTCGCTTCGAGCGAGAGACGCGGTAGACACTATCAAAGCATTTCGACAACAGATCAGTGAACAAAAAACGTTTGAATTGGAACGCGCCTTAAAATCATTGGAGCGTGGCGAAGATCCTGCGCGTGTATTGAACCAATTTGCCCGAGCCTTAACGAATAAAATTGTCCATCAGCCTACCAACGCGCTTAGTCAAGCGGGAAGAGAAGGGCGACTGGAAGTAATTAAGTGGAGTCGAGAATTGTTTGGTATTGATGACCAACCGACGTTACAAGAAGGTAATAATGAAACAATCGATACGTGAAAAACTTGAGCAATTAGTTGATCGTCATGAAGAAGTTGGCCAGCTGCTTTCGGATCCAGCTATTATTTCGGAGCAAAACCGTTTTCGCGAACTCTCCCAGGAGTATGCTGAAATTGAACCCGTCGTTCTAGAGTTTAACTCCTGGCAACGGGCCAATTCGGATATGGCTGAAGCAAAGGAAATGCTTGGTTCTGGCGACTCTGAAATGGAAGAGATGGCTCAAGAAGAAATTAATGAACTCGCTAGTCAAATTGCCGCAGCGGAAGTTGAACTCGAACGACTCATGCTGCCCAAGGATCCTAACGATCAGCGCAATGTCTTTCTTGAGGTTCGTGCGGGGACCGGCGGCGATGAAGCAGCGATTTTCGCTGGTGATCTATTCCGCATGTATAGCCGCTATGCTGAGGGCAGAGGTTGGCGCGTAGAAGTAATTAGTGAGCGTGACGGTGAGCATGGTGGCTACAAAGAGATCATTACTCGAGTCGTTGGGCAGGGCGCTTTCTCGGCGTTGAAATTTGAGAGTGGAGCCCATCGCGTACAACGTGTTCCTGAAACCGAATCTCAGGGGCGTATCCATACCTCAGCTTGTACGGTTGCCGTCATGCCAGAAGCTGATGAAATGGATGCGGTAGAGATTAATAAAGCGGATCTGCGAGTTGATACCTATCGCGCATCGGGCGCGGGTGGTCAGCATGTTAACAAAACAGACTCAGCAATTCGTATTACTCACTTACCTTCGGGTTTAGTCGTTGAGTGTCAAGAGGAGCGTTCTCAGCATAAGAACCGAGCTAAGGCGATGTCTTTGCTCGTGACTCGCTTGCGTGACTCGGCCGAGCAGAGCCGCGCCACTGAGCAGGCGGAGGAACGTCGCAACTTGGTAGGCTCCGGCGATCGGTCTGAGCGAATTCGTACCTATAACTACCCCCAGGGAAGAGTGAGTGACCATCGCATCAATTTAACGCTTTATAAGCTCGATGAGATTATGCAGGGAGACCTAGGCTTGGTCATTGAACCACTGATGCAGGAGCATCAAGCAGATCTACTTGCCAGTCTGTCCGAGGGCGATGCGTGAACGTAGCGCAAGCCATCGCCGCAGCGGCGGCTGAGTTACAGACATCCACGCCAGATGTGGATGCAAAGTGGCTGTTGGCGGACGTGTTAGATTGTGAGCTCACCCGCCTGACCTTAGATAGAGATAGAGCTCTGAGTAGTGAGCAGTTACAACGCTACCGTGAAATGGTTACTAGGCGTGCTACAGGAGAGCCCGTCGCCTACATTACTGGGAGCCGAGGCTTCTGGTCTATTGATCTCAAAGTGAGTGACAGTACGTTGATTCCGCGTGCGGATACAGAATGTCTGGTTGATTATGCTCTGCAGCTATCTCTCTCTGCCAAAGCCAGGGTATTAGATTTGGGTACAGGAACTGGCGCTATTGCGCTGGCGCTAGGCACTGAGAAGCCTAGCTGGAGCATTACAGCGGTTGATAAGTTCGCCGAGGTTGTCGCGTTGGCGAAGCGGAATCAAGAACAGCTGCAGTTAGCGAATGTGACCGTGGCTCAAAGTGATTGGTTTAGCGCTATTGAGGGGGAGTTTGATTTGATCATCTCTAATCCGCCGTATATTGATCCACTAGACCCTCATCTATCGCAGGGTGATGTTGTCTTCGAGCCTTTGTCAGCGCTCGTATCAGGTGAGAATGGCCTTGCCGACATCCAGATCTTAACACGTGAAGCCCGACACCATTTAGTTCACAGCGGCGTTTTGCTCATTGAACATGGTCATCAGCAAGGAGTAGCCGTTTGCAAGCTGATGAAGGATTATGGCTATGATGAGGTTGAAACCCATCAAGATTTCGGTCGTAATGATCGTTTTACTACTGCGCGCTGGCGCGGATAATTGCTTTAGGATTTCTTTATGTCGCCTCTCGTTCAGGATACCTTTAAATTTTTTAAGCAGCACTGGCGCTACCTCGTACTTTTTGTTGCCCCCATTGCGCTGATAGAGCATCTTGCCTTTCGTCAGCTAATTGACCTAACTTCAATCCAGGAAGCGCAAACGGATGAGGCTCTCGCGAATGCGCTCGCCGCGCAATTTCCAACGCTGGCCACGCTAGAGCTAATTTTTAAGCCGCTGCTAGAGGGTGTTGTTATTACGGCCACACTCACGGCGGTGATGTCCGGTGCAGTGGCGACGAAAGTAGTCATAAAACGTCTACTTACTGTTGCGCCACATTTATTGTTAGCCTTCGCGTTACGTACGGTGTTAGTTGTATTCGGCTTGTTAATGTTCATTGTCCCAGGTGTTTACTTGTATATGCGCCTAATATTGATGCCAGTTATTGTGGTGGATAAATCAGCGGGTGCGCTTTCTGCGATGAAGCAGAGTTGGCAGCTTACTGGACCGGCAATGGGTACGGTCTTCGTAGGGCTTCTGCAAATGATAATGTGGGTTTTCTTTCCGCTGTTCTTTATCGGGCAAGTGATTCCTGCCGGTGCCGCAATGTTTTTTTGGGCCGCTTTTACAGCAATAGCGCTAGCGACATTCGATATCTTTAAATGTCGGCTCTATAATGAACTAGACAAATAACTTTAAGGTTTTAAGTATGAATGTCATAACTAGGTGGGAACAATCGGTAAGTTCTAATTTTTCTAAGCTAAGTTTTCTCGCAAACTTAGCCTTAAGGATGTTTCTAGCGCCGATCTTCATTATGGCTGGGTCCAAAAAACTCAACAACATAGATAGTACTATTGCCTGGTTTGGCAACCATGATTGGGGGTTGGGTTTGCCCTTTCCTGAACTTTTAGGCTGGTCGGTGGCGCTGTTAGAATTCGCCGGAGGTTTTCTTATCCTATTTGGGTTAGCGACCCGTGTGATTGCGCTATTACTGTTTGTCACTATGATTGTCGCAGCGTTTACGGCACACTGGGCGAATGGCTGGCAGATGATTGCCGATCCGAGCTGGTTTGGTGTGAATGAACGTGTTGCTGAATCGGCGGAAAAATTGACTAGAGCGAAGGATATTCTGCGCGACCATGGTAACTACGGTTGGCTGACCTCTAGCGGCGCTATTGTCATCTTGAATAACGGAATTGAAACTGCGATTAACTATGCAGTAATGCTTTTAGCTTTGGCGAAACTCGGTGCAGGACGCTGGGTAAGTATTGACTACTGGATTGAACGAACCTTAGTCCGCAAAGTTGAAGCATCATAAATCGGCTAATTCGAGCCGTACTTAATAGGAAATGAACTTGTTAAAACGATTTTTTACCAAGAAAAAAGAATCTCTAATTGCTCCGAATGAAACCGCTACTAGCACTTCTAAGAATGTTAAAGAGGGCACAGGCGGCGATAGGAAGCGAGATAATCGTAACCGGTCTGCTAAGCCAAAGAGTGCGGCAAAGAAAAATATCGCACCCAAGGCGAAGCCTATTTGGACCGCAGCACAGTTTGAAGTTCCGGTACTGGAAGGTAAAACCCGTTTCCATGATCTTGGTATTGAAACATCACTACTGCACGGAATTGCCGATCTAGGTTTCCAATATTGTTCGCCTATTCAGGCGGAGTCTCTCCCCTTTGCATTACAGGGTAGTGACGTTGTCGGTAAGGCGCAGACCGGAACGGGTAAAACGGCCGCATTCCTGGTTGCTATTATTAATGACCTCCTCCGTAACCCCATTACCGAAGGTCGTTATGCAGGTGAGGCTCGATCGCTGGTGATCGCTCCAACACGCGAGTTGGTAATGCAAATTGCCGATGACGCTAAAGCGCTTACCAAGCATACTGATTTGAAGGTTCACACCTTAGTAGGCGGCATGGACTACGATAAGCAGCTGCGTCAGATTGAACGCGAATATATTGATATTCTGGTTGCTACGCCAGGACGCCTTTTAGACTTCGTCTCGAACCGCCATTGCTATCTTGATGAATGTGAATTACTGGTGATAGATGAAGCCGATCGCATGTTAGATATGGGTTTCATTCCCCAGGTACGCCGTATTATTCAGGCGTCACCGCGTAAGGAAAACCGTCAGACCTTAATGTTTTCTGCAACCTTCACGGATGATGTCAATAATTTAGCTAGCCAATGGACGATTGATCCTCACCGAATTGAAATTGAACCTGAGTCCGTGGCAACCGATTCGGTAGATCAAAAAGTCTACATGTGCAGTGCAGATGAAAAGTTTGACGTTTTGTATAACGTGGTCAAGTTGCCTGAAGTTGAAAACGTTATTGTATTTGCTAACCGCAGAGACACGACTCATCGACTATTTGATCGCTTGAAAGCGCATGGCTTTAAAGTGGGTATTCTGTCAGGTGATGTCGCTCAAGCCCGCAGAGTGAAGACTTTAGAGCAGTTCAAGAATGGGCAGATCAATATTATGGTCGCAACGGATGTTGCTGGTCGTGGTATTCATGTCGATGGGATTACTCATGTTATTAACTATACCCTTCCTGAAGAAGCAGAGGATTACGTTCATCGCATAGGGCGAACCGGTAGGGCAGGTTCTAAGGGCACCTCAATCAGTTTCGCCTGTGAAGATGATGCATTCCTGTTGCCAAATATTGAGGAGCTTCTTGGCGATTCACTTAAGTGTGAGCAACCTCCCGAGGAGCTTATGAAAACGGCGCCATACGTTAAGATTGAAACGAAGAGTCAGCCTCCTCGTCGTAATACAGGCCGCCGTCACCCATCAGGAAGACGATAACATCAAGAAGGCCATTAATGCCCGTGAGCGATAAAATACTCGCGGGCAACGACTGCTGCCTCAGTACGATTTTTCACCCTTAAGCGACGGTATATTGCGGTTAAATGTGTTCGCACAGTCGCTTCCGAAATAGCTAGTTGTCTAGCAATCTCTTTATTGACCAACCCTTGAACAATCAGATGAGCCACCTCTTCCTGCATTTTAGTGAGGTCGGCGGGGCGGTCTCTCACGTCATATTTTGCTGAAATAACGCGGCGAATCATTTCTTCAAAGCGTCTTAGGTCGATGTCTCGCTCTATGCTATGAAAGGGAAATGAGGGTTTAATAGTGCCGGGTTCGCCGATGATGACAATAGTCGTTCGATGGGTGTTGCTCTGATTTAACTCATCGATAATCCCTTCACTAAAACTGGATCCAGCATCAATGATCACCAGAGTAAAGGCTGCTATCGAAGGGCGTTGGTTTTCATAGTGGGGAGTCAGACAAATATTACTGACTTGATTAAACAGTGCGTCGATGGTGACAGAGATACCCTGCGCCATCAGTGCGGAGTTGGAGCAAATCAGTGTTGATATACGACTATGTCCCACTGCTTTGCTCCAAACACGTTCGTGTTTATTGAAGAATGAAAGAAATCGGCACGCTTGCTGTATACGTGGAGGTATCCAGTTCGCTCGGAAATCTTGGGTAAGGTGCTGAGCGATCGACGGCTCGAAGTGCCTCACGGTCCAAAATTCCATGGCCTGATGACTCGCTGACTACTGCAGAGACCACATTGCCAGCTTGATCAACGGTAACATCCATTATAACACGACCCTCACGACCGCGATCCAAAGCTCGAGAGGGGTAGCGAACGTTGCGGTTGGTCCATTGAAGCATTTGTGAAGAATACACCGCACCCATGAAGGCTTTCTGTGCTTCGAGTGCCGCTTCTTCTGCACTTTCATCTTCTTCAAATTCATCATCGAAACTTAATGCGACAACAACGGGCTCCGGCTCCGGCTCTGGCTCCGGTTGACGAACCGGCGCAGCCACTACTTCTACTACGGGTTCAGGTTCAACTTCGGGTACTAGCTCTTCAGCAGCAACCTCGATTTCCTCGGCGACCACCAGCCAGCTAGCGATAGCTGCGATTCGCTCATCGCTAGGCATTTCGGTATCTAGCGCTAGTAGCTCGCTGGTGTTGCTCGGTAATGACAAGATATTTTGGCGATAATCCTGGTCTACTCGCGGGCCTACCCAGTTTGCAATAAGTAGTGGCCAAAGTTCAGCGGAGTATTGTTTCAACTCAATGTCATTCAAGCTCACAACAGTGGCTTCACCTGGAATGAAGTCGATAGTAAAGCGATCGTTTTCCCGCATCCGACCTTTCAACACGGTTGCAAGGTCTAATAATTCTGTTTGGTGAGCGGTCATCTCCTCAAGGCCTGCGTTAATAGCAATACCGGAGAGCCAATACTGACGAAATTGTCGCGAACTCCAGGTTCGTTTGAGAAGTGTTAGTTCCATCTGCGCCGGCGCCCCCGGTATCCGCGCTTCGTTAGGCGTAGACGTAGGGTGAGTGACTTTTAGTTTAGCCAGGAAAATAGGCTGCCGAAGCTCTTGGTGAATGGCAACGCCGTTGAGTACTAGATTGTTTTCAGTCGCAAAATCAGCCTGGCTGAAACTGCTTAGCGATACTAAACAAAGTGCAACCAGTGCTCCGTTTATAAACTTCTTCATCGGAGAGTTCTCTCTATGTCAGGCAATAGTTTTTTTAGTTTTAATAGCCCCTACTATAACCCGATAAAAATATTGAGTACACAATCAAATGATTCATTTAAGATCATATTTATTTCCGAGTTCTGTGAGGTGTTTCTCGCAATCATTATTGTTTTTTAGTCACTATCGCTTCTAAGTAAAATTCGTCAAGATTGGCGCACTAATACATGGAAGGAAATAGAAATAGATGCGAGTACTATCAGGAAGTGAGTTATTTGAAGAGAGCACTCGACTCATTCTTAACGCGACGCGGTTTTTACGCTCGGTAGAGGCCTCATTTCCCGATGACTATGTCAGCCTGATGGCCTGCAGTCATCTCTGGTGGTATGAAGGAGGTGAGGCAGTGATTCAGGAAGGAGACTCCTCGGGTAGCGTGTTCCTAGTGGTTAGCGGAACAGTAAGCGTTAGATCTTCAAAGATCGGGGAACTAGCGGTGATAGGTGCTGGTGAATGGCTTGGTGATATGTCACTTTTTAGTGCGCGAACTCGAGCTGCCGATGTGCACGCAGAGAGCAGTGTTGCCCGACTTTTGATGATTCCAAAAAATATCTTACAGCCAACAGACAAAACGCTATCCGATCAGTTTAAACGTTACATCTATGAATCGATTAGTCAGGGAATTCGCTGGAAATTAGAGCAGGCTAAAATTAAACACCCTAGCCCGGAACTGAATGAATCCTTACTTAGGCTTTCGCGCCTCCCTGCTCGCGGTGGGGTTGAGGACTTTTATCAACTTTTAACCGAAATGGCAGCGTCTCTTGAAGCCTGGAACTCCTATCGAGAGTCTAAGTCAGTCGCGAATTAATCAGTGATGTTGACGGTAATAGGCACAGGTCTAGCTGCGCTGGGCCTTGATAGTAAAGCTGACTCGATTTGGGTGAATGTTCTCAGCGAATAGTTGATGAGCAAAGTGCTCACAAATTAATTTGCTAAGATAGAGGCCGAAGCCCAAATGGTTCGAGGATTCTTGAGACCTAAGGCTAACAAAGGCTTCGAATAATTGCTGGGTTGGTTCAGCTAACAAGGGGCCTTCGTTAGTTATCGTCATACTCACTGAGTCTTTGTCATCGATAACGCTCACGAGAATATGAGTACCCGGTGTATGAAATGAAATCGCGTTATCGATAAGTTTGGTCAAAGCCTGAGCCAGAAAGTCACCATCTGTGCTAATAAAGCGGGGCGCGGCGGAAGCGATAAACTCGATGTTGAGCGTTGGGTTAACAATACGATAGCCTTCAACGATTTGATGAACTAAGTGATTAACATTTACGGCTTCGGGTTTCACGTCACGCAGAAGTTGTTCAAGGTTTCGTGCTTCGGTAAGGCGTTGAAAAATGACCTGTAGTTGCTGAGATCCTTGAGCTGCGCGCTCAATATATGTCCCCGAATCTTCCGTAGCATGACGACGCAAATGTTCGAGACTTGATTGGATTACGGTCAGTGGCGTCTTCAATTCGTGACTTAGGCGACTGCCGAGTTGCTCCAAATATTCGGTATTCGCAACGATTTGTTGTTGCAAGTCATCAAAAACGTTGGCCAGTACGCTAATCTCATCGAGTCCCTGGCGACTCTTCCCTTGAGGTCCGAATCCCGTCATTCGGTTTTCCAGTTTCTTCAAGCGCTTAGCTAACCAACGAGCCCAAAAGCTAATGAGAATAATGATTATGATTGCACCGATAAATAGCAAGAATATCAGCTGTAAGTGACCTGCCGACCATAATACCTTGCCCATCACTTTAGGTTCGATAATGGTGAGTGTTGCGCAATTTGCAACACCACAGTCGAGACGAATGACCCCCGCTAGTGCTCCCGAGGGCCAAGCCGCAGCGTTTACATGAGTAATTGCCGGAGCATCTCTCTGCAGCGATGAGTGCTGAATGAGTTCTTCTAACTGCCAACTTGAGCTCAAGTTAATATGTTTTTCGTTGGAACGTTGTGCGGTCACTAGACTAAGTCGTTGAAGCCAATTTAGCGGTTCTGGTGTCACCATGTCACTTGAGTTCCCAGACCAAGCTAACAAGTTCAAATTATCATCAGTCAAACGAATTTCGGCCTGCTTATCCAACGCGTGATATTGGCGAAGTAACTGCTGCGCAGTAGCGTCAGTCCATACAATCGAAGGAGTGACCTCATTGTCATCGAAATTACGGAGTACTATCGACCCGGAAGAGGTCTCTATGATATGCAGTGCGATACCGAGTTGCGAACCCACTAAATCTTTAGGAATGCGTAATTCCAAGATGCTGCCTGTATTGAGGGGTTTCCAGTATCCTGAAACTCGTTGATTGACCGACTGGTCTCGTTCTCTTGCAATGATATCATTACCCAAGGAAGGAGTGATGGCGTACTGCCCGAATTCAGTGGTGATCGCGAGCTGGTCTCCCGCCACAAAGCGTCCGGACTGATAGAGGCGTTGGGGTTCATGGCCTTGGATATCAATTAATAGCCATAAATGCTGATTGGTCTCAACTGCGCTAACTTGTGCCCTCGTTGTTCCATTATTTAGTTCAGGTCGACTGTGGAGGTTTATGCCGCGCCGTGGAACCATTGCCCAATCGTCGAGGTAGCCGTCAGTCCGCATTTCACGTTGAATCGCGAAGGGGTTGATAGCAATTGAATCACTGCGTTCACTGATCAGTGAGGTTTGCGAGGACAGTAAGGTGCCAAGCGCCTCTAACCGCTGCGATAGTGTCGTGGCTTGATAGTCGCTTAAACGAACTTCGACAAGGCGCAGCGATAGTAGCCCGAACGCCGGGAGTAGCAGAAGTAGCAGGCCTATGATGCCGATTTGACGTTTCAGGGGAATCCACATTGCTTAACGGTCCGATTTAGCTTTGAATAGCGGGAAAATACTTCTGTCCTCGAATGACTGATAGTTGACTACTTTAGTGGCGCTATTATCGATGTAAGAGGATATAACTATACGTTGAGACTAACTCCAGTCTAATCGTTTACTGCGGAACATTCTAACAAATGAATAAAACACTGCTTTCTCTTATTTTCACAGTACTTCTTGTTGCTTGGTTGGCTTCAGGGGCGCTTGGTGATGACCCTCAATTAGACACATCAGTGACTGCCGGTGACAATTTCAGTGTCCGAATTGTTAACTCTGAAGCGCAAGCTCATCAGCTGATGATAGAACTTCGTGGCCGAGTAGACGCAGACAAAGAGGTGTTGGTTGCGGCTAAATTGCAGGGGCAGGTGATTGCTACCCCGAACCGCGAAGGCTCAACGGTCAAGGCAGGAGATGTGCTTTGTGAGCTGGAAGCGGGTGATCGCTACTACCAGTTAGAGCGGGCGGAATCTGCGGTTCGATTGGCTGAGCTAGAATATGAAGGTGTCAGTCGTTTGACGAATGGTGGATTACAGTCAGAGCTTGCCTTAGCCAATGCTGAGAACGCGCTTGCCGCCGCACGCTTAGCCGAGCGGCGAGCGGAATTAGCCGTCTCCTATTTGAAGATTACGGCTCCCTTTGATGGAATTGTTGAAAAGTTGCTTGCCGACGAGGGAAGTTACATAAAAATTGGCATGGGTTGTGCCCGGATGCTAGATGTCACGCCAATGATTTTTAGTGCTCAAGTGTCTGAGTCTCAAGTTCGCTATCTATCTGTGGGTCAAGTTGCGGCAGTCGAGATAGGCGATTCGCTTGAAGTGTCTTCGGCGTTACGATTTATTTCGTCACAGGCTGATCCAATCACCCGTAACTACACCATTGAGTCAGTACTAACAATCGATGAGGTAATTCCTGCGGGGTTAACAGCAAAAATGCGTTTAAAATTGGCTGAGGTCGAGGCTCACTTATTGGCGCCATCTGTACTTAGCCTCAGTACTGATGGTGTCCTGCGCGTTAAAATAGTCAATGATCAGTCTCGGGTTGAGTACGTCCCAGTCAGTTTGGTGGACGAAACTTCCGCGGGTATATGGGTGGACGGCTTACCCCAGCGTGCTCGGGTTATTGCGGTAGGTGGTGAATTTGTAGCCGAAGGTGACCAAGTCTCCGTTGAATTGATAGAGGGTTAAGGCGTGCGGACTTTCCTAAACCTATGTATTGAACGCTCTAGAACCACGCTATCAATTCTAGCTTTACTCTTAATTGCTGGGCTTTATGCGCGGAGTGATATCGCTATTGAAGCGAGTCCGGATGTTCAGGTTCCGGTTCTTCAAGTACTAATTATTAACCCAGGGATCTCCCCCGACGATGCCGAACGCTTACTGTTGAAGCCCGTTGAACTTGAGCTGCGGACCATTGATGGCGTTGACGAGCTCAATGCTGCCGCTAAGGAGAGCTTAGCTTCGTTTATGATTCGCTTCGATTCAACGATTAATATTGATTTGGCGATGAATGACGTTCGCGCTGCAATTGATCGAGCTCGAGAAAAGCTCCCAGAATCAATCGAAGAACCGGTCATTAACGAAATCTCTGCTGATAAGTTCCCCACCATGGTGGTGGGGCTATCTAGTACTGCGTTGGATGAAAGAGAGTTGTTCACCATCGCGCAGACGATGCGTCTTGATATTGAGATGATTTCCGATGTGCTATCTGCGGAGCTCCGTGGAAGCAGAGAAGAAGTCGTTGAGGTGAAGATCGATCGAGATAAGCTCGAGAACTTCAACATCACGCCTTTCGAGCTTATTCAAGCAGTGAATGCTAATAATCAGTTGATCCCAGCTGGCGAGATTGATACGGGAACGGGACGTTTCGGCGTGAAGGTTCCGGGTCTTATCGAAAGCTACTTTGATGTGATTAATCTCCCGATCAAATCAACGCCAACAGGTGTTGTGGTCCTGTCTGATATTGCTGAGATTACTCGCAGATTTAAGGACGCTGATGGATATAGCCTAATCAATGGTGATCCCGCAATTTCGATTGAAGTGAACAAACGATCGGGAACCAATCAGCTTGAAGTGGCTGGGAAAATTCGCCAGGTTGTTGATAGTTATCGGGGGGTGTATGCCGATTCACTCACCATCCAGTCTATCCTTGATCAAACTCCCCAGACTGAGCAGATGGTTAGCGAGCTTCAGGGTAATATTGTTACAGCGGTTTGCTTGGTGATGATTATTGTGGTGGGAGCATTAGGCTTCCGTTCAGGGCTCTTAGTGGGCGCTGGCATCCCAGTTAGCCTATTGATGGGAACGATTTGGATTTATCTGCTAGGTTACTCTTTCAACTTCATGGTGATGTTTGGCATGTTGTTGGCACTGGGGATGTTGATTGATGGTTCGATTGTAATTACCGAATATGCAGATAGGCGAATGGCCGATGGTGCATCGTCTCGTCAAGCATATATCTCGGCAGCTCGACGAATGTTCCTACCAGTACTTGCATCGACTGCTACGACGCTTGCGGCATTTCTACCAATGATGCTGTGGCCGGGGACAGTGGGCGACTTTATGGCTTATCTGCCTACCACGGTTTTTGCCGTGCTAACTAGCTCGTTAGTTTACGCGTTAGTTTTCGCTCCGGTACTGGGCTCGATGTTCGGTCGGTCAAATTTCACCAAAAAAGATATTGAGCATTTCCGAATATTAGAATCGAGTAATCCGGTTGAGTTAAAAGGCGCAACGGGAATGTATGCTCGCGTTCTAGCGCGACTCGTCCGTTTCCCAGTGTTAGTGACATTGATGAGTGTTGTACTGATTGTGGCCATCTATTCCGCATATGGGAAATACAGTAAAGGCGTCGAGTTTTTCACAACGTCCGAGGCGGTCTACGGTCAGGCCGCGGTTCGAGCACGCGGTAATCTATCGGCACTTGAGGTCCTAGAAGTTGTTCAAGGTGTCGAACGAAGGATTGCCGAAACGCCGGGAGTTCAAACGGTCTATACCTCTACCTATCAGCCCGGAAAGGGCAGCGGCCCAAATGAGTCTCCCGATAGAATTGCAACCGTGCTAATTCAGTTAGTTGATCATAATGACCGCGAGCTGAATTCGGCGGAGACCTTTGAACTCATCCGTCAGCGCACCGCCGATATCTCGGGTGTTTATGTCGAGGCAGGTGTTATTGAGCAGGGTCCACCAGTAGGCAAACCGATTAAGATTGAGCTTAGCGCTGTAGATAGGGAATTGTTGATTAGCCAAACGGCGCGTTTAAGTCGCTTAATACAGTCTGAAGTGACTGATCTTCGCGATATCGACGATTCACGACCGCTACCAGCAATAGAATGGCAAATTGATGTAGATCGCCGATTGGCAGCTCAGCTTGGTGCTAACGTCCTTGAAGTGGGCACCGTGGTGCAATTATTAACGAATGGTGTAGAGATTGGTGATTATCGCCCCAACGACGCTGAGGAAGAGGTTGAGATTCGAGCTCGCTTCGCGGCAGCCGAACGCCGTATGCAACAACTAAATGAACTTCGGGTCTACACTCCGAACGGCTCAGTTCCGCTATCGACTATTGCCTCCATATCGCCACGCAACGCAACGGGCACCATTGAACGCTTCAATGGTCGACAGGTGATGTTTATCAACGCCGATACGATTGAGGGTGTTCTAGCGGATACCAAAGCGAAGGAAATCATGGCGTTGGTTGAACGATATGATTGGCCGAGCGAATTGACGATTACTTTCCGAGGAGCTAATGAGGAGCAAGCGGAGTCTGCCGAGTTCCTTCAGGTCGCTATGTTACTCGCCATGTTCCTCATGGCGGTATTGCTAATATCGCAGTTTAATAGTTTCTATCAAGCCGGCCTGATTATGACTGCCGTGGTGATGTCTACCGCAGGGGTCATGGGCGGATTACTCATTACCGGTAGTGTATTTAGCGTTATCTTAACGGGAGTAGGGGTGGTGGCGCTCGCCGGTATCGTCGTTAACAACAATATTGTTTTGATTGATACCTTTAATGTGCTTCGTCGTGAGAACCCTGCGATGTCACTCTCGGAGGTTATTATTCGTACAGGCGCACAGCGATTGCGTCCAGTTTTTCTCACGACCGCAACCACCATTTTAGGTTTGTTACCGATTGCAACGAATTGGTCAATAGATGTAGTAAGTCGAACTCTTGATCATGGCGGCACTGTGGCTTCCTACTGGGTCCCTCTTGCTTCCGCAATTGTTTGGGGCTTGGCTTTTTCTACGCTCTTAACGTTGATCGTGACGCCGTGCATGCTTCTGCTTCCTCAGGCGTTAAAGCGTAATTTGCGTTGGCTTAAGCAGCAGCTACTAATTGGCGTGAGTAGAGTACTAACACGGACCTAAGCATTTTGTGACAGCTGCGGTGCAAGGAATAAATTGCACCGCTCTGCCACGCAATTCGCTATATCGGTAGTTGTGTAGTTGCCTTGAGCTCTTCCATCACAAATGACGAACTTACATCGTATAGATCGGCCTTGATCAGCGCTTGGTAAAGGCGATCGAAATCCTTCATATCAATCACAACGGCCTTAATTAAGTAGTCCAAGTCACCGCTCATTCGGTGCACTTCTAAGATATTATTTAATTGGTGGGTAATTTCTTTGAACCGCTGCGACCAATCTACATTGTGCTGATTGGTGCGCACGGAAATGTATACCGTTAAAGCCAAACCCAACGATTCAGCATTGAGAATGGCCGTTCGTGTCTTGATAATTCCTGCCTCATCGAAGTTTTGGATACGCCGCCAGCAAGCAGATTTCGACAAATTACATCGTTCCGCAATATCGCCAATGGAGAGATTACCGTCACCTTGCATGAGTCGAAGTATTTCTCGGTCTTTGTTGTCTATTGGGTTCATTTTTGAAACAATGTTCCTTTTTAGGTTATTAAAATGAAATTAAGTTCATCAATTTGTCATTTATGTGGTTCATATTAGCACAATGTGTGGTTTTTGTTTAGCTACTATAGAGCCATCTAAATTGACGAGTAGTAGAGCGATGTCTAAGCCATTGATTGAGCAAGTCCGTGCGGGTGTTATCGGTGAAACACAGGCGATCAGCACACCCTTCGGCACCAGGCCGTTAATCTATGCGGATTACACTGCGTCAGGAAGGAGTCTAGATTTTGTTGAGAACTTCATTCAACAACGGGTACTACCATACTATGCCAACACGCATTCAGAAAGTTCGCTTACGGGGCGTCAAACTACCGCGCTACGTGAAGAGGCGCGGGCTGCGATCAAGCAGTCGCTTAACGCGACCGAAGAACACCGGCTCATATTTTGCGGGTCAGGCGCTACCGCGGCCATCCATAAATTTATTGGGATAATGGGGCTACATGAAGAAAAGGCCGAGCGCCCAGTGGTTTTTATTGGGCCCTATGAGCATCATTCAAATGACCTCCCTTGGCGGGAGGCGCCGGTTGACTTGGTGCGAATTCCTTTATGCTCACAAGGCCTTATCGACGAGGCTGAGTTGACGGCTCAGCTTCGCAAGTACCAGAAGCGAAAATTACTGATCGGTTCGTTTTCTGCCGCATCGAATGTTACCGGGGTAAAGACCCCCGTTAAACGCATTAGCGCACTGCTACATAAGTTTGGCGCGCTATCATGTTGGGACTACGCAGCAGCGGGTCCCTACGTTGAAATTGATGTACAGAATACGTTGGCTAGCGGTGAAGGAGATAATAGTCTTGACGCGGTGTACCTATCGCCACATAAATTCATCGGTGGGCCAGGCACCCCTGGGGTGCTACTACTAAAATCTGTGCTGTCTGACAATGCGTGCCCAACTGTCCCGGGTGGTGGCACGGTATCTTTCGTGGCCGCAAAACGTCATACCTTTTTAACTGATATTGAACGCAGAGAAGAGGGCGGTACACCAGCGATTGTAGAGGCTATCCGAGCGGGCATCGTATTTAGCATTAAGGATCAGGTGGGGGCTTCAAACATCGTTGAGCTAGAGCATGGCTATCTTCAGCGTGCCTTTGCGGTGTGGGAGCAGAATCCGAGCATTAAAATTCTTGGTGGTACCACCTTAGATAGGCTGGGTATTGTTTCCCTGCGCTTCTTGGAGGGGAATAAGGATTTACATTACGGCTTCGTTGTCGCGCTGTTAAATGATCTCTTTGGTATTCAAGCTCGGGGCGGCTGCTCCTGTGCTGGCCCCTACGGTCACGAGCTACTTGGCTTGAGTGAGGAGCAATCGTTGGCGATAGAAGCGGCTAACCACCGCGGTGATATGGTGTTGAGACCGGGCTGGCTCCGCTTAAACTTCAACTACTTCATCGATGATGAAACGGCGAATTATCTTATTAGCGCGGTCGATTGGGTGGCTTCTCACGGCATCAAACTTCTTAATCACTATTGTTATGATCGTAGCTCAGGGACTTGGAATTATCGTGGCGAACGTCTGCCACTAACGGTCAGTTTAAGCGATGTCTTTGGTCATCGCTCGGTGCCAAACCTGTCGCCCATCGACAAACCGCTGAATCACTATATTGATCGCGCCGATGCGATCGTAGATCACTGCAACGAAACGACTGGTCGCGGCGGTTGTCGGATAGGCGATGAAAGTAAGGATCTCTGTTGGTTTGTGAGACCGAATGAGCCGGCTTAGTGAGTAAAATTCAGGTGTTAAAAATACATAGCAGTTTAGTTTGTTGATGATTCAGCTATGTATTCCGCAAGCGCCTAATCGTTGAATCGAAGTATTCATAAGATCAATCGACAATGTAGGCAATTAGCCATTGTTTTTATAAGTTGAATCCCTTATTTTGAAGTAATGAAGTGACGATGATCTATTGCACTTCTAGCGGGAAATAATGCCATAAGTGACAGTAGATCACGGCTAAAGAAAAAGTCTTTCCCGTTTATTACTCAATCTTTACCTTAGGGGAAATTATGAAAAACAATTCTCGCAGGCTACTTAGTGTAGCGATTGCTGCTGCAACGTTATCGAGTGCTGCTGCTTGGGCACAACCGGAAGGCGAAGTCGAAGAAGTAGTAACCATTGGTAGCCGAAGCGAAGGCCGTTCGGTGACTCAATCTATGGCGCCTATTGACGTGATTAGTTCTGAGAGCTTAACGTCTCGTGGTGATGGTGACATGGCTAATATTCTTCGTTCCGCCATTCCTTCCTACAATGTTAACGACCAGCCTATTTCTGACGCCGCTACGGTAGTTCGACCGGCAAACCTCCGTGGTTTAGCGCCGGATCAGACTTTGGTCATGGTAAACGGTAAGCGTCGTCATCGTGCAGCGGTTATCTCATTCCTCGGTGGTGGACTATCGGATGGTGCTCAGGGTGCTGATATTTCTGTCATTCCCGCCGCGGCGCTAAAGCAGGTAGAAGTACTTCGCGATGGTGCTGCCGCACAGTACGGATCTGATGCGATCGCTGGTGTGATCAACTTCGTCCTAAACGACTCTGCGGAGGGCGGTTCAGCTGAAGTTAAATTAGGCTCAACCTACGAAGGTGATGGCAATTTCTACACGCTTTCACTGAATAATGGTTTTGCTTTAGGGCCAAACGGATTCGCGAACCTAACCTTAGAATATGGTGAGAAGGATCCGACGAGTCGTTCAGTTCAGCGTGCCGATGCGGCGGGTTTGATTGCGGGTGGTAACACCGCTGTAGCTAACCCAGCTCAAGTTTGGGGACAGCCGGAAACTCGCGGTGATCTCAAAGTTTTTCTAAACACTGGAATTGATATTGGTAACGGCAACGAGGTCTATGCGTTTGGTAACTATGCTCGCCGTACGGTAGAGGGTGGTTTCTATTTCCGAAACCCAACTAACCGAGGCGGCATTTACTCGAACGACGGTGGCGCCAGTGATTTAATCGGTGACCTCACGGGCGATATGTCAGGAAATTGTGCAGGTTTATCTCACGAACAGGCTCAGGGCAATCCTAACTGCTTCTCATTTACTGAGATGTTCCCCGGCGGCTTTACACCTAGCTTTGGTGCTGATGTTGTAGACCTCTCCGGTGTTGTAGGCTTCCGAGGCGAACTATCCAATGGTATCAACTACGATGTGAGCTACGGTACGGGATACAACGAAGCGGCGTTCTTTATCTCGAATACAGTCAACCCTTCGTTAGGGCCGAACACTCCCACTAACTTCGAACCGGGTACTTATATCCAATTAGAAAACACCTTCAATGTGGACCTTAATAAATCAATGGGCGACTTTAATGTTGCTGGTGGTTTTGAATGGCATGAAGAAACCTTCGAAGCAAAGATTGGTGATATCGCGTCATGGGAGAGTGGCCCACTTACGGATCAAGGCTTCGGAATTGGTTCTAATGGTTTCCAAGGCTTTGGCCCTCAGGTTGCCGGCAAGTGGTCGCGTGAAAACTATGCCGCTTATGGTGATGTAGAGTGGACACCCATTGACGCCTTGACCTTGGGTGCAGCGCTTCGTTATGAAGATTTCGATAGCTTTGGTTCGACTTCGAATTGGAAACTATCTGGCCGCTTCGACTTTACCGAGTCTTTGGCTATTCGAGCTACTGCATCAACGGGCTTCCGAGCTCCAACTCCAGGTCAGGCTAACGTAGTTAACACGACAACGGCTTCGGTCTCTGATGGTATGGGCGGTCAAATGCTGGTGGATCAGGGAACGATCGCACCAACTACTGCTATGTTGATTAACTCAACCGCTGAAATTCTTCAGCCAGAAGAGTCAGAGAACATTAGTGTCGGTGTCGTGGCGCAGCTTGGTATGTTTGACATCACTGCGGATGTTTATCGTATTGACGTTACTGATCGAATTGCGTTGACCGACAACTTCGATGTGACGCCAGCTGATCGACAGGTCCTTTTAGATAATGGTGTTCCAGGAGCTGAAGGCCTAGCCTCGTACCGTTTCTTCGCCAATGACTTTGACACTCAGACTACCGGTTTGGACGTGGTAGTTTCTACCTCATTGTTCGACGATCGTGGTGATCTTTCGTTGGTATACAATTACAACGAAACGGAAGTTGTCGGTGGATCTTTGAGTGCCGATCGTCAGCGTCAATTGGAGGAAAATCTTCCTAAGCAGCGCGCGAACTTGAGCTACCGTCATATGATTAGTGATTCCTTCTACGCGATGGCGCGAGTGAACTACTACTCGTCAGTATGGGAAGCTCACCTTGATGATGCAACGTTACCCATCGATATTGATGCAGCACTTACCATGGACGCTGAGTTAGGCTACAACGTATCCGATTCTCTCGCTATTATTGGTGGTGTGGCGAACTTAACAGACGAAGCGCCGGACAACCCATGGGCTGACATCGCAGGTGCTCAGTACGCTGTGACTTCTCCCTATGGTTTCCAGGGCGGCAGCTACTACGTCCGTGTACGTTACGACTTCTAATAGGAGCTTAGGCGCCTAAAACGACAAGCCGCGATTCGATCGCGGCTTTTTTTCGTCTGTAGTATTTTGCTCGGTGCCGAAGTTTCAAAAAAAAGCCCAACTATTTAGCTGGGCTTTGGAGGTGCGTTAGCAGAATAGTAATCTTACTGCGATTACAGTGAACTGATCTCGTCGCGTTGAAGGCCCAGCTTCTTGAATGCCAACTCAGCGGCAGTCAACTTCTCACGTTCCTTCTCGATGACTGCTTCCGGCGCTTTGGCAACGAAACCCTGGTTGTTTAACTTGCCTGATATCCGAGCAACCTCTTTTTCTAACTTGGCAATCTCCTTATCAAGGCGAGCTAGCTCTGCGTCCTTATCAATCAGTCCAGCCATCGGTACCAAGACTTCCATATCGCCAACAAGCGCTGTAGCAGACATTGGTGCCACTTCATCTGAAGTAAGTACGGTGGCCGTTTCAAGTTTCGCTAGGGAAAGTAGGGTAGCGCTATTAGCCGTCAGTCGAGATTGGTCGATCTCACTCGCGTTGCGGAGCAAAACGGGAATGGGCTTACCTGGGGCGATATTCATTTCGCCACGAATAGTTCGGATGCCATCGATGAACGACTTGAGCCATTCAATATTCGCTTCGGCTTCGAGGTCGATTTTCTCGTCGTTAGCAACGGGATAGGCTGCTAGCATAATAGATTCACCGGACTGGCCGGCGAGTGTTTTAACTCGCTGCCAGATTTCTTCCGTGATGAAAGGCATGAACGGGTGTGCTAATCGGAGCGCTGTTTCCAGGACCCGAATCAAAGTACGACGGGTACCTTGCTTCAGTGCCTCTGGGCTATCGTCATTCCATAGCACGGGTTTTGATAGCTCCAGATACCAATCACAGTATTCATTCCAGATGAACTCGTAGATGGCCTGACTGGCAATGTCGAAACGATAACTACTTACTGCCTCAGCGACGGCTTTCTCGGTGTGTTGAAGGCGAGAAATAATCCAACGGTCGGCCAAACTTAGTTCGTAATTCTCACTGCCATCTTGGGCGCAGTGATGGCCCTCGGTGTTCATTAATACGTAGCGAGCAGCGTTCCAAATCTTGTTGCAGAAATTTCGGAAACCCTCAATTCGACCCATGTCGAATTTTATATCTCGACCGGTTGAAGCAAGCGAAAGATAAGTAAAGCGCAACGCATCGGTGCCGTAGGCGCCAATACCCTCAGGGAATTCTTTACGTGTCTTCTTCTCGACTTTCGCGCGCATCTTGGGCTGCATGAGACCGGTGGTGCGCTTCTCAACTAGCGTATCGATATCGATGCCGTCGATGAGATCAATAGGATCAAGAACATTACCCTTGGACTTAGACATCTTCTGGCCTTCACCATCGCGAACCAAACCGTGAACATAAACGGTATGAAACGGTATCTCGCGCTTGAAGTGAAGAGTCATCATAATCATCCGTGCCACCCAGAAGAAGATGATATCAAAGCCTGTAACCAAGACGCTGGTAGGATGGAAAGTCTTAAGCTCAGGGGTTTCTTCAGGCCAGCCCAGAGTACTAAAGGTCCAAAGCGCTGAGGAGAACCAAGTGTCTAGGACATCGTTGTCCTGACGCAGTGGCCGATCGCCAAGGTCATTCTTGGTGCGAACCTCTTCCTCAGAACGACCGACATAAACTTTACCTTGATCGTCGTACCAAGCAGGAATGCGATGTCCCCACCAAAGCTGACGGGAGATACACCAATCTTGGATATCACGCATCCACGCAAAATAGGTGTTCTCCCACTGTTTTGGTACAAACTGAATGTCACCAGACTCAACGGCTTCAATGGCTGGTTTCGCGAGTGTTTTTGCGTCCACATACCACTGATCCGTCAACCAAGGTTCAATGACCACACCAGAGCGGTCACCACGCGGAACTTTCAATTTGTGAGGTTCCACTTTGACTAGCAGGCCGGCCTCGTCAAAATCAGCAACGATTTGCTTACGTGCTTCGTCTCGAGTTAAGCCTCGGTAGGCTTCGGGCGCCACATCATTAATCTTCGCATCGGCAGTAAAGATGTTAATTAACGGCATGTCGTGACGTTGGCCCACCTCATAATCATTGAAGTCGTGGGCAGGGGTGATCTTAACGCACCCGGTTCCGAATTCAGCGTCTACATAGCTGTCGGCGACAACCGGAATATTGCGCTGGCAGAATGGTAGAGCGATCTCTTTACCAACTAGATCTTGATAGCGTTCATCATCGGGGCTTACTGCCACACAGGTATCACCCAGCATGG
Source organism: uncultured Umboniibacter sp. (assembly GCF_947497555.1). Lineage (NCBI taxonomy): Bacteria > Pseudomonadati > Pseudomonadota > Gammaproteobacteria > Cellvibrionales > Cellvibrionaceae > Umboniibacter > uncultured Umboniibacter sp. The sequence goes on along the minus strand of NZ_CANMGY010000004.1, from coordinate 31,567 downwards.
TTTCTGGGCGGGTGGTCGCAACCACAACATCACCACTGCCATCAGCGAGCGGGTAGCGGAAATACCACATGAAGCCGTCTTCTTCCTCTGATACCACTTCCAAATCTGAAATAGCCGTATGAAGCTTAGGATCCCAGTTAACCAGACGCTGCCCGCGGTAGATTAGCCCTTCATTGTAGAGCTCTACAAACACTTCCTGAACGGCATGTGAGAGTCCTGGATCCATGGTAAAGCGTTCGCGGCTCCAATCCGGCGATGCACCTAAGCGGCGGAGCTGCTTAGTGATGGTGCCACCTGATTGCTCTTTCCAGTCCCACACTTTCTCAATGAAGGCATCACGGCCAAGTTCCTGACGCGTCGTTTCGCCCTGTTCAAGAAGCTGGCGCTCAACAACCATTTGCGTTGCGATACCTGCGTGATCCGTTCCCGGCTGCCAGAGGGTGTTACACCCTGTCATTCGATGGTAGCGAGTCAAGACATCCATGATGGTATCCTGGAACCCATGCCCCATATGGAGGCTGCCGGTTACATTGGGCGGTGGAATCATAATCGAGTAGGGAGTGCCCTCGCCCGAGGGACGGAAGTATCCACTCTCTTCCCAGTTTTGATAAATGCGCGTTTCGATGTCTTGTGGCTGGTAGGTTTTATCCATGAGTCCTCTAAACGGTCCGCTTTGAAGCGCTACCGGAAAATACAATTGTCTTCGCGCGAGTATAACTCAAGGTACAACGTTTGTTGACTAGGAATAAAGATTTTAATGTGGTTTGGTGGCGAAATTTGACTGGAACAAGATTTTCTTGAGCTCAGATTTCGTGATAGCGCAGTGGATAGCCGCGAGATTTGTAGAACTTCCAAGCCTCGCGCTTTGCACTGGCATGCTGCTCGTCGGTATTGGTAATCTCTAGCAGGCGCGCAAAGCGACTGAAGCACTTCGAGATTTCTGTACTCAGTTGAATCATGATATCAGCTGTGGCGATAGGAGCATGAGACTCGTCATAACCGAAGGCAATTCCATTCGACTGTGGTTGGTGTGAGCCAATATAGCCAGGAATCAAGGAATGATCGGAGAGGGTGTTGAGTTGTGTTAACAGCGCATTCGCCTGTTCTTCAGAGGAACAGTGAACGTAGGTAGGGTGGCCTGCACGCCATGACTTACAGGCAAGTCTAAGCGCACAGAATGATAGCGACGCGGGGTCGCTATCATTGATCTTATAGAAGTCGACAGTGGTCATGCTGAGGCGTTGCGCAACCATTCTACCAATAGCTTCACGGGACGACCTGTCGCGCCCTTTTGTGCACCAGATAACCAAGCTGAACCGGCGATATCGAGGTGTGCCCAAGGTGTATCACCCACAAAGCGAGCGAGGAAACACGCGGCTGTGACGGAACCAGCTTCTTTACCACCAATGTTACCCATATCGGCAAAGTTGCTGTTCAATTGCTGCTGGTAGATATCCCACAGCGGCATGCGCCATGCGCGATCGCCGGTTTGTTCGCCCGCAGACAGAAGATCGTCCGCTAAGTCTTCATTATTCGAATACATTCCTGAAGCGTGGTGACCTAGAGCGATAACACAGGCGCCGGTAAGGGTAGCAATATCTACTACGGCAGCCGGCTTAAAGTTTTCGATGGTGTAAGTTAATGCATCACACAGTACTAAGCGGCCCTCGGCATCGGTATTAAGGATTTCAACGGTTTGACCGCTCATCGTGGTAACGATGTCACCAGGCTTTGAAGCGTTGCCAGCAGGCATATTCTCCGCGGCGGCAACAATACAGACCAAATTGATGGGTAGTTCCATGTCGAGAACGGCTTCGATGGTGCCAAATACCGATGCAGCGCCACACATATCGAACTTCATCTCGTCCATGCCTGCGCCGGGCTTAAGGCTGATACCGCCCGTGTCGAAGGTAATACCCTTACCAACTAGCGCAATAGGCGCGCTATCTTCAGGGCCGTTGTTGTATTCCATGACAATTAACTGCCCAGGAATAGTGGAGCCTTTGGCTACCGAAATGAACGCGCCCATACCTAGGGCTTCCATTTCATCCATACCCAACACCTTGGTGTTAAGCTTCTCGTGGACTTGCGCCAGTTCAACGGCACGTTCTGCTAGGAATACTGGGTGAGCGACGTTTCCTGGCAAGTTGCCGAGGGTGCGAGCTACGTTGACACCTGACGCGATAATTGCGCCTTCGTTCAGGGCTGCATCCAAGAGGTCGTTGTCACCATCGCAGTGCAGGGTAACTTCTTCAAGCGCGCTGGCTGGCGCTGGCTCGCTTTTATAGTCATCAAAACGATAGGCCGAGTGAACGATGGCTGAAGAAACCGCTTCAGCGCGTTCTGACAAATATTCGTCGCCCAGCAGCTCGTTAAGATAAAGCGTTGCATTGGAGGCATTCGCTTTGAGCATTGATGCGGCCATGGCCGTTAAGCATTTTTGCAGGTTAGCTAAATTGTCTTCATCACCGCAGCCAACTAGTAAGATGCGCTTAGCGGGACCGTCAACGAGGGGAATTAAAAAGGCTTCGCCGGTCTTTGCCTTGAAATCGCCAGACTCCAATACGCGAGCGATAGCTCCGTTTGCTGCAACATTGAGAGCTTCCGATTGACCTTGTAAGTCTTGTTCGGGACGCAGTGCGAGTACCGCGAGTTCTGTCGTTTGGGTAGTGACATCACATGACTTGGCAGTAAATTGCATAATACTTAATTCTCTTTTTAAGGTTAATTTCGACTAATATGGGGTATAGTGTAAGTCAAACTGTCCCAACAAAGAAAATATATTACAGTGATCTTGTTTCGATATGTATCGCGTGAAATTTTAGCGACCTTTTTTGCGGTAGCCAGTGTGCTGCTGTTAATCGTTGTGAGTAACTCGTTAGCGCACTACTTAAGCCGTGCCGCAGCGGGCTCATTAGACCCTAGCGTTCTCTTCTGGATCCTACTTTACCGCATTCCAGCTAGTCTAGAAATCATCTTCCCTCTGAGTCTTTTCCTTGCCGTGCTGTTAGGGGTAGGGCGCATGTATATGGATAGCGAAGTAGCAGTATTATTTGCGACGGGTACTAGTCTGAAGAGGCTAAGTAGATGGATCCTTACACCCGCATTAGTCATTGCCGCTGCTGTAGGTTGCATTACCTTCTATGTTGGCCCTGCGGGGTTGCAGGCGGCCAACACCGTGTTTGATGAGCAGCGAAGTCGATCTGAGGTTGATCGCCTAATTCCAGGGCGATTCATGAATATAGGCGGTGGATCGGGTGTTGTTTACACCGAGTCCGTTGGCGAGGGCAGATTGGGACGCGTCTTTGTGGCTTCTGCTGAGAAGGACGAACAGGCCTTCGTAATTTTAGCTCCGTCAGCGCACGAAGAGCAATTAGCTGAAAATCGTTATATCGTACTCAATGATGGTGTGCGTTTTGATGTGACACCGGGCGAATTAGGTGGAAGAGAATTACGCTTTGATGCGCATGGGATATTAATTCCCCAAGCGGATATTGAAGAAAAAGAATCGAAGTTGAAGATCTGGAGCACAATGGAACTCTGGGACGCCGGTGAACGTGAACATATGGCGGTACTCCACTACCGACTTTCGCTGACTATCATGGTGCCTATCATCACTCTCCTAGCAATCGGGTTTGGTCGCTCCAACCCGCGTTCGGGTCGCTTTGCCAAAGTGATCCCGGGAATTTTAATATTCCTATTGTACTTCTCACTAATTACCGCGGCTCAGTCGGCGATTGAAGATGGGCAAATACCAACATGGTTGGGAATGTGGTGGATTCATATAAGCTTTGCCACGCTCGCGTGGTGGTTACTAACATCAGATGAGCGAGAGATGAAGAAATCAGGCGGGGGTGTTGAACATGCGCCTGATTAAGCAGTATGTATCAAGTAGTGTGCTAAAAAGTACATTAGTAGTCCTGCTCGCTGTTTGTTCTCTGGACATTATTACCACTATCGTAGACCAAGCAAATGCAGTGCGCGGTGATTATACCTTCCCAGATGTCTTGGAATATACCGCATATTTAATCCCCAAGAAATTAGTGACAAGTGTTCCCATCGCTGTGCTTATTGGTGTGCTATTCGGCTTAGGGCAATTGTCTTCCACCAGTGAGTTAACCGTGATGCGAGCAGCGGGGCTTTCGGTGCGAAAGTTGGGCTGGTTCGCAATGCGGGGCGCGTTGCTAATTATTTTCTTGGGAATGTTTATTGCCGAGTATGTGGCCGCTCCATTAGAACTTCATGCCGAAGCGACGAGAGACATAAAGCGAATGGGGGCGGAAGTTAGTGCTATTCAAGATTCGGACAATGGTTTCTGGGGGCTTGAAGGGGATGAATTCTTTCATGTTAATACCATTCTTCCATCGGGTAAGATCTACGGCTTAGTTCGCTTTAGATTTAACGATAGTTACCAACTCGAACGGGTAGAATTTAGCGAAGAGGCGCTTTACCTTGATGGTTCTTGGCTACTTCAGGAAACATCGGTTTTGGTTATCAATGAAGAGCAAATGACTGAAAGCGAGATACCCGAGTCATGGTGGCAGTCCGAAATGTCACCAAGAGTCATGCAAATTGTTGCGGCAGACGAGGCTAATTTATCTATTAGAGACCTCTGGTATTATGCTGACTTCCTGTCATCACAGGGTTTAGATAACCGAGTATATGAACTGACTTTCTGGCAAAAGGTGCTCCAGCCGCTAGCAAGTATGAGCTTAGTTTTCATCGCTATCTCGTTTGTTTTTGGACCGCTGCGACAGGTTACCATGGGAGCACGAATCTTTACCGGAGTGATTGTTGGTATCGTTTTCTCTACGGTACAACATATTTTGGGACCAATTAGCTTAGTTTATGGCTTATCACCAATCTTAGCCGTGGCAATGCCGATACTGGGTTGTTTCATTATTGGTGGCTATCTCTTGAGACGCGCGAAGTAATAGGGTCCTATTGACTCATCGTATCTTAAAAGACGCCGCCACTTTTTACTCCGATACGCTGATCTTTAGGTACTTCAACAATCCTGGTTGAGCTCACTAAGTCAGTCAAGCTAGCTTTTTGCGCGATTAAGCACGCCGCATAGTTAGCGATAAAAAGCCCATAGGAAATCCACGCCATAATCGCTGATTCAAAGTTAGAAGCAGCTAAAAATATACCGACGCCTAGTCCCACCACAACAAATCGCAGCGCGGTCTCGCGCCAGTTAATAAGCTCTCCATTGGTTTTTTGAACACGAAGCTTCCAGGCTTGCATCCCTAAAGTCTGACCATTTCGAGTCCAAAATAAGCCGAAAAATAGGATTAGTACTAGAACCCATCCAGCAAAGAGAATGAGCTTCCAAGCATCACTATACATGACGCTGTAGTCACCCTCTGTCGGAGCACTTTGCAGTTGGTAAGCAATTAGGGTAACGATACCGAAGTACGCCAGGCTCACCGCCATGATAAGGAGAGTGTCGTAAGCAAGCGCAGCAATACGGCGCCAGATTCTGCCGGGAGGCATTTGTTGATAGTCGGCTGCGCTAAGCATTGAGTTGTTCCAAATTATTTTTCCCCGCAGTCTACCAAGATTTTGGGTACTTAAAAAGTTCTACGCAGGTTACCAGCTGCTCCAAATTGAAAATAGAGATCTTTTTTCTCTAAGAGTTGGTACAGCTGAAAAGCGCTAGCGTGCCCACTCAAGGCGACTTTACATTCATGATTCAAGCGGACGAGATTAATGATCATGCGGCCGTTGAGGTTCTCGTTATGAGTAGGAAGGCGCTTTGAATCCAAGGTATTGACATCCAGCGCGTCAATCTTGGCTTCCAGGTACTTATGGAACTCCTCAATTTCGCTCAGTTCAACACGATAGCGTGACCGCAGAATCTGGTGTGAGGGCTGATCGATGGAAGGTTTGAAATACAATATCTGGGACATCAAAGTAACTCTAAATCAATGCGACTACTGGAAGAGTGTAGTCGCATTTAGGCCATCTGCCGTTTAATGTTTTAGTCTATCTGCCGTTTCATCTCGTCAAACAAAGCTAGTTTGAGTGGCGTAGGTTTTGGCGTCAACAGACTCACTAGAATGGCCATGCCTAAAGCGGCGATGAAGCCCGGCACAATCTCATAGATCAGACCTCCCAGCCCAAGACGAATCCAAATTAATACGACAACGGCACCCGTAATCATTCCAACCACCGCACCCCAATAGCTGAGGTTACGCCAAAATAAAGCGAGTAGAATAATGGGCCCAAAAGCAGCTCCAAATCCAGCCCAAGCATTACCAACTAGTCCTAAGATGCTTTCGCTAGGATCGAGTGCTAGCCATCCCGCTACAAGGCAGACAGCCACAACAGATAGTCTTCCAACGAGTACCACCTGAGAAGAGGAGGCATTTCGCGCAAATGCCTTGTGGAATAGATCTTCGCTCAGCGAACTAGCCGACACCAATAATTGTGATGAAATCGTACTCATAATTGCAGCGAGAATAGCAGCTAACAGAAATCCAGCTATTAACGGGTGGAAAATGATTTGCGACAGAATAATAAAGATCGTTTCAGGGTCGGAGACCGTAACATCAAATTCGCTACTGTACGCTCGACCTATCAAACCGACACCGAGTGCACCGAAAACCGAGACGATCATCCAGCCCATGCCGATACGTCGAGCAGTCGGTAATTCTCGAATGGACCTAATTGCCATGAAACGAACAATGATATGAGGTTGACCGAAATACCCAAGTCCCCATGCCGCGCTGGAGATAATAGCAATGACACTGACTCCCGTAGTCATTTGTAGCAGCTGAGGGTCAATTTCCTTTAGGTTTTCGACCGGAGCCTCCGTCAAGGTAAAGGCTACGACGGGCACAATGACTAGGGCGAGGAACATAATACAGCCCTGAACGAAGTCCGTCAGACTAACCGCCAGAAAGCCACCGAAGAGCGTATACGCAACAACAACCCCGGCGGTCAACATAATGCCTAGCTCATAGCTTTGTCCAAACGCAGATTCGAAGAGTTTGCCGCCCGCTACCAATCCTGCAGACGTGTAGAGAGTGAAGAAAACAATGATCACTAGTGCTGAGATTGTCCTTAACGCCTGCCCGTCGTTATTAAAGCGACTGCCTAGGAAGTCGGGGATGGTGACGGCATCGTTAGCAAGCTCGGTATAGACGCGCAGACGCGGCGCAACCATGCGGTAGTTTAAGTAGGCGCCCACTACCAGGCCCACTGCAATCCAGGCTGATGACAGCCCGCTGATATACATAGCGCCCGGTAAGCCCATTAGGATCCAACCACTCATGTCAGAAGCCCCGGCGGATAACGCCATAACGCCAGGAGTGAGTTGTCGTCCGCCTAATAAGTATCCTTCAACATCATCTTGAGTATTACGATAGGCGTATAAACCGATGGCAAGCATAACTAAAAAGTAACTGCCAATTGAAATGAGAAGATAGGTATCCATGATTACTCCCGTAGGTTATTTCGAAAGCATGAACGCTTCGAGCGGGATTTTCAACCTAGGCTGCGATTTGTGGGTAAATATTGAGGCTCTACTCCTAGGAAACTAAACCCTGGGGGATTGAAAGAAGTAGGTTCTTAACGCGAAAAAACAAAAATGCCCCGCGATTGCGAGGCATTTTTAGATATGGTACCAGAGGCCGGACTCGAACCGGCACGCTGTTTAGGCGGGGGATTTTGAATCCCCTGTGTCTACCAATTTCACCACTCTGGCATCTGGGGCGCATATTACTGAGACGCCCTAGGACTGTCAACCAACTTTATAGCTAAGTTGCTGTTTTTAATGCAGTTAGCTTGTTCGCGTTTGATGTCTAAGCAGTTAAGTGGCGCAATGAGTTGCCCAGATGGAACTATAGTTAGTATTTCGAAGTGGTAATCGAGCAGGTTTTTCGCTAAGGTTGCGCGCGCAAAAAATACACAGAGACTATTATGAAACGATCGTCCTTTAGCTTTGATCTTCCCTCCCATCTCATTGCAGATATGCCTATGAGTGAGCGGACTAGCTCGCGCCTTTTAAAATTAGATGGACATACGGGTAGTACTGAGGACCTCGGTTTTCGTGATGTATTGTCACTGATTCATCCCGGTGATCTCTTAGTATTTAATGATACCCGCGTCATACCGGCTCGCTTATTCGCTCAAAAGGCGACGGGTGGCAAGCTTGAAGTGCTTATAGAGCGCGTATTGTCCGATGACTCAGTGTTAGCGCATATCCGTTCATCTAAGTCCCCGAAAGAGGGCAGTCTCATCAAGTTTCCCGACGAGTCGAGTGCTCAGGCTGAGATGGTTGGGCGCGAGGGCGCTTTATTTAAATTAGTCTTTAACCAGCCGGTACTCCCGCTCCTTGACCGCATTGGTCATATGCCTTTGCCGCCCTATATTGAACGCTCGGACACCGAAGCGGATAAAGAGCGCTATCAGACAGTTTATAATCGCGCCCCCGGAGCGGTGGCGGCGCCTACCGCTGGATTGCATTTTGATGATGCATTGCTCTCCGAGTTAGCAGCCAAAGGTGTTGATACCGCATTTGTTACCCTTCACGTTGGCGCCGGCACCTTTCAGCCCGTTCGAGTGGATGACATTGAAACGCACGATATGCATTCCGAATGGGTTGAGGTTAGTGAGTCCGTGGTTGAAGCGGTTGAGCAAGCCAAAGCACGCGGCGGGCGTGTCATTGCAGTGGGGACCACTTCGGTTCGGAGTTTGGAGAGTGCGGCACAATCAGGCCAGCTCAAGCCCATGCGTGACGATACTTCAATATTTATCTACCCAGGCAAGTCATTCAATGTCGTTGATGCGTTGATTACCAATTTTCACCTGTCTGAATCAACACTCATTATGTTGGTCTCCGCGTTCGCCGGATACAACTTTACTATGAATGCTTATCAGCACGCGATAGCAGAAGAATATCGATTCTTCAGCTATGGTGATGCCATGTTTATTACTCGCAATGACGCTGCGAAGGCAGAAGAGGTTCCTGATGCGTAAAGAATGTTTTATGAGTTTTGAGTTGGACAAAACATCCGGGCGCGCTCGCCGTGGACGTTTGAAGTTTCCTCGGGGTACCGTTGAAACGCCAATTTTCATGCCAGTGGGAACCTACGGCACGGTAAAAGGCATGACGCCTGAGGACCTACTGAAGGTCGGGTCGCAAATCATCCTTGGAAATACTTTCCACCTTTGGCTGCGCCCAGGGACTGAGGTCATTAAGGCGCACGGAGATCTGCATGATTTTGCCGGTTGGGATAAACCGATTCTGACAGACTCTGGTGGCTTTCAGGTATTCTCATTGGGTAAGTTGAGAAAAATCACGGAAGCGGGAGTGAGCTTCCAGTCTCCCGTAAACGGTGATCGTGTTTTCTTGGACCCTGAAACTTCGATGCAAATTCAGCGAGATTTGGGTTCGGACGTGGTCATGTGTTTCGACGAGTGTACGCCATATCCGGCTACCCACCGCGAAGCAAAAGATAGTATGGAAATGTCGTTGCGCTGGGCGCAGCGTTCTAAGGATGCTCATGGTGATAATCCATCGGCACTCTTCGGCATTATTCAGGGCGGAATGTTTGAGGATCTGCGCAAAGAGAGTGTAGAGGGCCTGTTAGAGATCGGCTTTGATGGCTACGCGATCGGTGGCTTATCAGTGGGTGAACCCAAAGACGATATGTTCCGAGTATTGGATGTTACCGAACCCCTTATGAACGAGGATCAGCCGCGCTACTTGATGGGCGTTGGTAAACCGGGCGATTTAGTTGAGGGCGTGCGTCGTGGTGTTGATATGTTCGACTGTGTAATGCCAACTCGTAATGCTAGAAATGGTCATCTTTTTGTTCATGAAGGTGTCGTAAAAATTCGTAACGCTAAGCATAAATTGGATACTGGACCCTTAGATCCGCACTGTGATTGCTACACCTGTCAGAATTTCTCACGTGCCTATCTCCATCATCTGCACCGCTGTAACGAGATGCTGGGTGCCCAGTTGAACACGATTCACAACCTCCGCTTCTACGTTCATTTGATGGAGCGAATTCGTGATGCGTTAGATGAAGATCGTTTTGATCAGTTCGTGACTGACTTCTACGCGGCGCAGGGACTTGAAGTCCCAGAATTGACGCCGCCAAGCGAATCCTAACGACCATCAGGTCATAAAAAACACGTTAAGTAGGGAATTCAGTTGAGCTCTCTACTTGAAGTGCGCATAATCGACCCCATATAACCCTTTCATAATGATAATTGGATCAGCTGCGGCTGAAGACGTTTTATGCCTAATAAAAATAGCTTCTTGAAAAGCTTTGTTATCCTTACGCTGTGTTTACTTGGCGCATTGTATGCACTCCCTAATATTTATGCTCCGGACCATGCTTTGCAGATTAATGGTTACGATGGTCGACTTGAAAATGTGGATGTTGTAGAGCGTCAGATTAATACCGCGTTGGAAAATGCGGAAATTGAAACCATTCTTATGGAACAGACCGATGCTGGAATTTTAGTTCGACTAAACAGCGCCGACGCCCAACTGCGTGCCAAAGAAGTAATTAGCGAGGCGCTAGGACGGGAATTCGTGGTCGCGATGAACCTCGCAGATACCACGCCCGAGTGGTTAATTGATCTTGGTGCTTCGCCCATGACATTGGGTCTTGATCTCTCTGGTGGTGTTCACTTCCTACTTCAGGTAGATACTGCCCAGGCGGTTCAAAATAGTTTAGAGAGCCGTGAGAGCGAAGTCCGCACTCAACTCCGGGAAAACCGGATTCGCTATAGTAATGTAGCGACTGAGAATGGTCGTTTGAATGTTGTGCTTCGTGATGTCGCTAAGGTTGCGGAAACCACGACGCTGCTTCGTACCACTTATCCAGACTTGAATGTTGAGGTAAGCGAGACTGATGCCCTAGCAGTTAATATTAGTTTTTCTGACGCTAAGGTTAGAGAGCTAGAGGATTATGCGGTTCAGCAGAATCTGACTAGCTTACGAAATCGTGTCAATGAACTTGGTGTCGCCGAACCTATCGTTCAGCGTCAAGGTCGCTCGCGTATTGTGGTGCAGTTACCTGGCGTTCAAGATGCGGCGCAAGCTAAGCGTATTATTGGTAAAACGGCCAACTTGCAATTCCACCTTGAGTCAAATTCATCGACGCCGTCGTATTTGCGCGAGACACTGCCGAACCGTGATAATCCAAATCTCACCGCCGTCATCGATCGCACGCCGATTGTAACGGGTGATCAGGTGACGAACGCTCAGCCTACCTTTGATCCACAAACTAGTACTCCACAGGTTTCTATTACCCTTGATGGTGCGGGTGGTACGCAGATTAACCGCGCGACTCGCGATAACGTTGGGCGTCGGATGGCAGTTCAATTTATTGAATATAAAACGCGTTTCCGCACGGTAACTAACGAAAGTGGTGAAACGGTTGAAGAACCTTACCAAGAGGCGGAACGCAGCTGGATTTCACTAGCGACCATTAATTCGCCGCTATCAAACCGCTTTGTGATTACTGGAATTAGCCCCGTTGAAGCTCGAGAGCTTTCACTGCTTCTTCGTGCTGGTGCACTTGCCGCGCCGGTATATTTTGAAGAGGAGCGAACTATTGGTCCATCACTGGGTGCCGAGAATATCGCGAAAGGTATTGATTCGATTAAGATTGGCCTTGGCTTAGTGGTTATCTTCATGATCCTTTACTACCGTGTTTTCGGTGTTATTGCCAACGTAGCGCTGACCGTAAACTTAGTGCTAATGGTTGCGGTAATGAGTGTCCTGGGTGCCACGCTAACGATGCCAGGCATTGCCGGGATGGTCCTTACAGTGGGGATGGCGGTAGATGCTAACGTACTGATCTTTGCTCGAATACGGGAAGAGTTAAGGAATGGAAAGAACCCTCAGGTGGCGATTAATTCTGGTTACGAGCGAGCCTTCAACACCATCTTTGATGCGAATATCACGACCTTCCTTGTAGCGGTGATTCTTTACGCAGTGGGTACAGGGCCAGTTCAGGGCTTTGCCGTCACCTTAATGGTGGGTATTGTCACCTCTATGTTCACGGCAATTTTGCTAACCCGACTCATCGTCAATGCCATTTATGGCGGTCGTCGTGTGTCGAAGTTGATGATTTGAGGAGCGAGTTATGAGTGAGCAAAAAACAATTGATTTTATGTCGCGTCGTAAATGGGCGGCACTTTTCTCTGCCATTTTAGTGGTTGCTTCCATCGCATCGATTGCGACGAAGGGACTAAATTTTGGTTTGGATTTTACCGGCGGAACCCTACTCGAACTCGAGTATGAACAGCCGGCAGAGCTTACCGCCATCCGAGAGCAGCTTAACGGCGCGGGCTTCGCTCACTTTACGGTTGTGAACTATGGTTCCGAGCGTGATGTGATGGTTCGTATGCAAGGTACGGGGAGTGCTCAGTTATCCGATAGCGTACTAACTACTTTGCGCGAGTCGGGCGAGAAAATTGTGCTAAAGCGAGGCGAGTTTGTAGGGCCTCAGGTAGGTAATGAACTTCGTGAACAGGGTGTTCTAGCAATGATTGCTGCGTTGGCGGTGATGATGGTCTATGTATCCGTCCGGTTCCAATACAAGTTTTCGGTCGGCGCCGTAGCGGCGTTGGCGCACGATGTTATCATTACGGTGGGTATTTTCTCGTACTTCCAATGGTCCTTTGATTTGACGGTTCTTGCGGCGGTGCTTGCGGTAATTGGTTACTCGCTCAACGATACCATTGTTGTATCGGACCATATTCGTGAGAATTTCCGTAAGTTACGTAGTGATGACTCTGCTTATGTGATCAATTATGCAATTACCCAAACACTCGAGCGAACGGTAATTACCTCATTTACAACCTTGCTAGTGGTACTTTCTTTGTTCTACTTCGGTGGTGAGATGATTCATGGCTTCGCGTCAGCGCTGTTAATTGGTATTGTTGTGGGTACTTATTCATCAATTTACCTTTCTGCGAATGCCCTGATGTCGATGAAGCTCTCTCGAGAGGACCTACTCCTTAAAGAGAAAGAGGACATTGATCCGAACGGTGTTGTTTAAGCGTTAGGAACCTTTTTTCGAAAACTAAAATGCCCGCTACTGGTCCAGTAATGGGCATTTTTTTTTGCAGTACGCCTCATGGCGAACCCCGACAACTCCGCTAACTTCCTCGATATCCCATTCGGTCGCTGAGCATTGAAAATGTTGGTAGTTAACTAGTCCAGCGGCAGTGCGGTGCTGTTCTTGATCTCGGTCACGGCGATATGGGAGTGGATCTCACGTACCAGTTTGTTCGCGGTTAGTGTATGGCGAATGAAGTGCTCATAGCTCTTGATGTCTTTAGTGATGATCTTGAGCATGTAGTCCCATGTCCCTGCCATGGTATAGCATTCCACGACTAACGGCTCTGTGGACATGGCTTCCTCGAATGCGTTGAGGTCGAGATTGCTCTGTGCAGCGAGATTCACAGTTGCGAAGACAACAATATCTACGCCAACGGATTCACGATTCAGAATAGCAACTTGGCGCTTGATGACTCCTAAGTCCTGTAGTCTTTTAATTCGCCGCCAACAGGGTGATTGGCTCATATTTACCCTGTCGGCAATCTCGGATGAGGTAAGGGAGGCATCCTGCTGAAGGACATTCAAAATACGCTTATCCTGTTGGTCGAGCTCGGTCACAAGCATCTCCTTATCTAAGTGGAATTAATATTTTGTAAATTATATACATAAATAAATCAAAAGTTGAATAAAAAATTCAAATTAAGGCAAAACTTAGCTTATTGAAAATAACAATTTCGCCGCGGAGATTCTAAGATTATGTAATAACTAATCGCCTGATCTTATAACAAAAATGAAGTGGTGGAGTAGCAATTATGATCGATAAGTCGGTAACGCTCGACGATAAGTACAATCCAGAGGCAAAACGTGCCTACATGACTGGCATTGAGGCCCTGGTAAGACTGCCTCTTCTTCAGCGTCAGCGCGATCTTGCGCGAGGGATTAACACCGCCGGATTTATCTCGGGATATCGCGGCTCTCCGCTAGGTGGCGTGGACCAAGCACTTTGGCGCGCTCGCAATTACCTCGAAGAAAACCATGTGAAGTTTCAACCCGGTATAAACGAAGACCTTGCGGCCACCGCAGTCTGGGGCACTCAGCAGGTCAACTTTAACCCGGGAGCGAACTACGATGGTGTGTTCTCAATGTGGTATGGCAAAGGACCAGGTGTTGACCGCTCGATGGATGTTATTAAGCATGCCAACGCCGCCGGCACGTCTAAGTACGGCGGTGTTCTGGCTGTAGCTGGTGATGACCACGCCTGTAAATCGTCTACTCTACCTCATCAAAGTGAGCATATGTTTATTGGTGCTTCAGTACCGGTACTCAATCCCGCTAACGTTCAGGAAGTACTTGATCTCGGTATCTTTGGGTGGGAGCTTTCACGCTATTGTGGCTGTTGGGTTGCCCTGAAGGCAATCACTGAAAATATGGATTCTGCGATCTCTGCCAATATTGATCCGAACAGAATTGAGATCAAAATCCCGACAGATTTCGCCCTGCCGGAAGGAGGCGTACACGCGCGCTGGCCCGATAAACCGCTTGAGCAAGAAGAACGACTTAATAAGTATAAAATCTATGCCGCGCGAGAGTTTGCCAGGGTCAATAATCTAAACAAAATTGTGATCGATTCCGAGAAGCCGCGCCTCGGAATCATTACTACCGGAAAGTCCTACCTCGACGTTATGCAGGCTCTGGATGATCTCGGTATTGATGAAGGCCTCGCCGCTAATATTGGTCTGAGAGTTTACAAGGTGGGTATGAGCTGGCCGCTAGAGCCGGTTGTTACTCACCAGTTTGCTGAAGGCCTCGACGAAATTTTAGTTGTCGAAGAGAAACGATCTATCATTGAGGATCAGCTAACGGGTCAGCTGTATAACTGGCCAACCGAGGAGCGGCCACGTGTAGTGGGTGAATTCGACGAAACGGGCAAGGACCTACTACCGAATTTAAGTGAATTAACGCCGGCGATGATCGCTCGTGTTATCGCTCATCGAATCGCTCGTTTCTTTACGTCAGACATTGTTCAACAGCGCTTGGACTTTATTAACAACAAGGAATTAGCGCTCTTTGCAAGAAAACCGCTAGTGGAAAGATCGCCGCATTACTGTTCCGGTTGTCCCCACAATACCTCTACCAAAGTTCCTGAAGGCTCTCGAGCTATGGCGGGCATTGGCTGCCATTATATGGCGACTTGGATGCCCGGAGAGCGTGAAGGAGTGAGCTTCACCCAGATGGGCGGAGAGGGTGTTACCTGGGTGGGGCAAGCACCCTTTACTTCAACGAAGCACGTATTCCAAAATTTGGGCGATGGCACCTATTTCCATTCTGGTATTCTTGCTATTCGCCAAGCGGTGTCAGCGAAGGTCAATATCACCTATAAAATTCTCTTTAATGACGCCGTTGCAATGACTGGTGGTCAGCCTATTGATGGTGAACTCAGCATCGATAGACTGCTATTTCAGCTGAAGGGCGAAGGCGTTGATCGTATCGCTTGGGTCATTGACCCCAAAGAGGTTGATGATGTTATGCCTCAGGCTCCGTTTGACGGAGTTAGTGTTCATTGGCGAGATGATCTTGATGCGGTGCAACGTGACTTGCGCGAAACATCAGGCTGTACCGTGATTGTTTACCAACAGACCTGTGCTTCAGAGAAACGTCGTCGCCGTAAAAAGAAAGCCTTTCCTACCCCAAAACAACGGCTCATCATTAATCCTGAAGTCTGTGAAGGCTGTGGGGATTGTGGTGTAGCGTCAAATTGTCTCTCACTTCAGCCTCTTAAAACGGAAGTGGGTGTCAAACGTCGCATTGACCAGAGTGCCTGTAATCTTGATTTCAGTTGTGTAAAGGGCTTCTGCCCAAGCTTTGTCAGTGTGGAAGGGACCTTGCGAAAGCATAGTGCACAGAGCGACATGCCGTCGGTGGTGTTGCCCGAGCCGGAGCAGCACGTGACACTGGATAAGCCCTGGAATATCGTGGCTACCGGTGTGGGTGGAACCGGGGTATTAACTGTCACGAGTCTCATTGCTATGGCCGCGCACCTCGAAGGTAAGGGCTGCGCAACCATGAATCAAACCGGTCTTGCACAAAAGTTTGGTGCGGTAGTTTGTCATGTTCGCGTAGCGGCTAGGCAAGAGGATATTCACGCCGTCCGTGTTCCAGCGGGCGAGGCAGACTTATTACTTGGTTGCGATTTGGTGGTTGCAGGAAGCGATGAGTCACTAGCGAAGGTCGACAGTCAGCGCTCATTTGCGATTATTAACGAAGTCGACACCCCCACATCAGAAATCTTCAAAGATCGCGATCACTCTTTGCCTATGGATGCGATCAAGGCCGAGATTTCAGATCACTTAGGTACTGATCGCGTCGCGTTCTACCATGCGACAGATCTCGCTGAACAGTTGCTTGGTGATTCCATTGGATCAAACTTAATGTTGATGGGCTGTGCCTACCAACGAGGTCTGCTGCCGGTTTCGCAAGAAGCTATCTTCCGCGCAATTGAATTGAACGCAGTAGCGATTGATCAAAATAAGCGAGCCTTCGAACTTGGTAGGTTGCTTGCACATGACCCTAACGCCTTCACTGCGAAAGTTCATCAAGAGGTCGCGTTGCTGACCGACTATCAAGATGTCGTCGACGATCGTTTTGAACGCCTTGTTGACTATCAGAATGAAGCTTATGCCCAGCAATTTGTTAATGATGTTGCCGCAGTGGCTAAAGCTGAAAGCGCATTATTTGACGACAGCACATTGCCATTAGCGACAGCAGTTGCTCGGTCACTGTTCAAATTGATGGCCTATAAGGACGAGTATGAGGTCGCGAGACTACAGACCACGAGTCACTTTAAAAAGTCGTTAGCGACGCAGTTTGAAGATGGCTTTAAGGTGGCCTATAACTTGGCACCGCCTATGTTATCGAAGAAAGGAACCGATGGCCGAATTCACAAACGTCGCTTCGGCGCCTGGTTAACCCCGGTACTATCAGTGTTGGCGAAATTTAAAATGCTACGTGGAACTCGCTTCGATGTATTTGGTTATCACCAAG
The DNA here is from genome assembly GCF_947497555.1 of uncultured Umboniibacter sp. NCBI lineage: Bacteria > Pseudomonadati > Pseudomonadota > Gammaproteobacteria > Cellvibrionales > Cellvibrionaceae > Umboniibacter > uncultured Umboniibacter sp. Next base: position 14,490 of record NZ_CANMGY010000004.1, on the reverse strand, counting down.
ATCGGGTAGAGGAACGTGAACTGATCGAAGAGTACCGCAACGTCCTGACCCGCCTTACTCAGCGCCTAACGACAGAAAACTTTGATGTGGCGCTAGAGATCGCGGCGCTGCCGATGTCACTTCGGGGCTATGGTCACATTAAAGCCGCCGCGGTTCCGGAGTATCGCCAGCAGTTACAGCACTCAATGGGTGCCATGCTCGCTGAACGGATACCCGTAACAAACATTAGCAACGATAATAATAAAATTAATGAGGAAGTTTGATGAGTGTTTTTAGTAATAGGAACTTCGATCAGCATGAAAATGTGGTATTTCATGAATGCAGAGAGAGCGGTTTAAAGGCGATTATCGCGATACATGATTCGCGTTTAGGGCCAGCTATGGGCGGCTGTAGAATGTTTCCCTACCAAAATGATGCAGCGGCAATAGACGATGTGCTTCGCCTGTCTCAGGGAATGACCTATAAAAATGCTTTAGCAGGGCTCCCCATTGGCGGTGGTAAAGCGGTTATCATAGGTAATGCGCGTGAAGCCAACGCGGAAACTTGGCGAGCAATGGGTGACTTTGTCCAATCCCTTTCGGGACGATACATCACTGCAGAGGACTCCGGTACAAGCGTATCGGCTATGCAGCTTATCGCACAGCGAACTCCCTATGTGACGGGCGTATCGAGTTCACAGGCACATCACGGTGATCCGTCACCCAGCACAGCAAAAGGTGTGTATTTTGCGATGAAGGAATCGGTTCGAGTTCGCTACGGTCAAAATCATCTCTCTGGTTTAACGGTAGGAATTCAAGGATTTGGCAATGTTGGTCGGCACCTCTGCAAGCTACTCATTGAAGCGGGCGTTAGCGTCTTTGGTGCTGATCCGAATCTGGATAATGCCGACAGAGCTCGCGCTCTGGGAGCTAAGATTGTCGATCCTGGTCTACTCATGACATTACCCATGGATGTTTTCGCTCCGTGCGCGATGGGCGCTATTCTCAACACTGAATCGATTGCCAAGTTGCAAACCGGATTGGTCTGCGGTGCCGCGAATAATCAGCTTGCGACGGCATCGGTAGAACAGGAGTTAATGAAACGAGAGATTCTTTACGCGCCTGACTTTGCGGTAAATTCAGGTGGCATTATTGATGCGTTCTCACAGTATTCCCCAACGGCAAATATCAACGTTGAACGGCAAATTTCCGAGATATCAAATACCCTCGCAGCAGTTTTCGATTATGCGAATTCACATAGTGTTACTGCCGGGGCTGCCGCTGTTAAGTTAGCTAAGTTACGTGTTGAGAACGGCCTGTCTTCTAAGGACAAATTATTATCCGCATAACAGAGTTTTTAAACAAAATCCTGTAATCGCTCGGCCCATGTCCATGCATGGGCCGTTTTACGTTATAATAGGGGTGAGATTTAGCGGAATTTCGTATGCGTGTATTAATGATTGGCTATGTTTGGCCGGAGCCTACTTCGTCAGCGGCAGGTAGACACTTCATGTCACTCGCCAAACTGTTTGCCGCCAAGGCTAGCAGGCTTTGCATTGCCAGCGCGGCAGAGCGCACCGAGTATTCCGAGAACATTAGCGAATTAGGCTACGAGTCGCAGCAGTTGGAACTTAACAGTGCTAGTTTTGACGAATTTGTGAGTCAGTTCGCCCCTCAATTAGTGGTTTTCGACCGTTTTATGACCGAAGAGCAGTTCGGTTGGCGTGTTAGTCAATATTGTCCGAACGCCATAAAAGTATTGGATACTGAAGACCTACAGTCGTTGCGAGAGGAACGCCGACGCTGTGTTATGGCGGAAGAGGAATTTCGAGTTGAACGACTGCTGAACGCGGAGAAGTTTAAACGTGAATTGGCGGCAATTCATCGTAGTGACTTGAGTTTGATAATCTCCCCGCATGAGCACCAACTGCTTGTTAATACCTTTAAGGTACCGTCATCTCACCTGGCGTTACTACCGTTCCTAATTGAAGCTGAGGAACTAGAGGTTGCACCTAAACCCTACACTGAACGAGAAGGCGCAGTCGCTATTGGCAACTTTCGACATGCGCCTAACTGGGATAGTGTCCGGGAGCTCTACCGGCTGTGGCCGCGTGTACGCGAGCAGCTTCCTGCAGCAACTCTTAGTATTTACGGCGCCTACTTACCCCCGAAAGCCATGCAGCTTAATCAACCGAAGCAAGGTTTCACTATTAAGGGGCGAGCCGACGATGCGTTATCTGTCATCAGTAGAGCCAAGGTGCTGTTAGCACCGTTGCGTTTTGGCGCAGGGCTGAAAGGGAAGTTATTAGAAGCAGCGATTGTGGGGACGCCTTCGGTGACGACCAATATAGGCGCCGAGGGTATGCTGATGGAGTTGGATCAGTGGCCCGGTGTCGTAGTCTCAGATGATGAGAGTTTTGTTGCAGCTACGATTCGATTGCTCTGTGATGACGAGTACTTTAACGAGAGACAGCGTCATACTAAGCCATTCCTCAGTCAGTTTGCTGCCCAAAAATGGATGGATAATCTAACAGATCGACTAACTAATATTTTAGAGATTGGCATTGAAACTCATCGGCAGGGCAACTTAACGGGGTTGCTAATGAATTATCACGGTGCCAAAAGCTATCAGTTTATGTCGCAATGGATTCAGGTTAAGACTGAATTCTCAGCGTTTCGAAACGCCGTTGACGAGCGCAATAACAATAACGAATAATTCGATAATTAGAATAATTGAGCAGAGCAAAATAGCATGAAACGATTACTAGTCTGCGTCGTGGTACTTGCCATGATCTACGCGGTGTTACGCGTGTGGCCCTCATCCGAGGCAACGGAATTTCCCTCCTTCTTTAGTGATAGTAGTTTTGATGTCATCGCTCATCGAGGCGGGAAGGCTCATCGTCCTGAGAATACGCTAATCGCCTTCCGGCATGCGGTGGCAATAGGTGCCTCGGTGTTAGAGCTTGATGTGCACCTAAGTTCGGACGAAAAGTTGGTAGTGATTCACGATGACCGGGTGGATAGAACTACTAATGGAAAAGGTTTTGTAGCGGATTTAACTTCGATTGAGCTCGGCGCCCTTGATGCGGGCTACGGTATGCTTGTAGGCGAAGACTATTCCTACCGAGGATTAGGCATAGGTATACCTACTCTGCAGTCAGTAGTCGACGAGTTTAATCACATACGTTACGTCATTGAGATCAAGCCGAAGAGTGAACACGCGGCGAGACGCCTATGTGAATTTATCGCGACGAACGATCTATCTGACCGAGTAATCGTCGGTTCATTTCATACTCAAGCGATGAGTGCCTTTAGAGCAATGTGTCCAAATGTCGTGACATCTTCGCCAACCATGGAGGTCGCACGGTTCTATTTTCTCCACAAATTGGGTCTAAGTCATTGGTACAGTGGCGAAGGGCAAGCTTTGCAAATACCGTTAGAACACTTTGGCTTGACCGTAGTGACTCCGGCGCTTATTGCCGACGCGCAAAGTAATGGGCTAAAGGTTCACGTATGGACGATAAATGATGTTGGGACGATGCGCCAACTGCTCGATTGGGGTGTCGATGGTATCGTCACCGATGTCCCAGAGACGCTTCAAGAAATGGTTCAGACAAACGATTAGCGGGCTTGGGGCTTCCACTGGACGGCTTTGAAAACTATCCAGTGGGACCAAGTGATCTTATAGCGACCTCAGAGCGATAAATGAGGACGAACATTCTGTAGAATAGGTTTAATCAGCTTCGGCGAGGCAGCGACGATATGTCCGGAAGTGAGGTAATCATGGCCTCCATCGAGGTCAGCGACTAAACCACCGGCTTCCTTCACGAGTAATGTTCCCGCTGCCATGTCCCAACTAGCCAGACCAAGTTCCCAAAACGCATCGACTCTGCCCGCAGCAACGTAAGCGAGATCAAGACTTGCCGCTCCGGCGCGACGAATTCCCGTAGAGAGTGCTGCAAGTTGTGCCATTCCTTTGGTGTAGCCTTCAATATGCTTATCTTGCTTGCCTCGGAAGGGGATGCCGGTAGCAAGTAGAGCGCTGTCTAGGTTACGCGCCGAGCTTACTCTGATACGACGGCCATTTAAGTTCGCACCACGACCGCGAGTTGCGGTGAACTCTTCACGACGAATAGGGTCGAGTACCACGGCATGTTCGACTTTGCCACGATAAATACAAGCGATAGAAACAGCGTAGTGGGGGATGCCACGAATGAAGTTAAGAGTGCCGTCGAGGGGATCAATAATCCATTCGTATTCGGCGGTGCCATCAGTGGTTCCTGACTCTTCGCCTAAGATCTTATGATCAGGGTAGGCTTTGCGCAGGTGATAAATGATTTCCGCTTCAGCAAGCCGGTCGACTTCAGTGACAAAGTCATTTAGGCCCTTCTCATCAACTTTAACTAGTTCAAGTTCTTCGGAGGCACGAACGATTAACTCGCCTGCCTTACGCGCAGCGCGAAGCGCTATGGTTAGCATGGGTTCCATGATGGCAATCTCTTTTTAAAAAAACGGTTCGACTTAGCGAGCGGCAAGCTTAACAAAATTTTGCCTGCATCCCTATAAGAATTTTTCCTCATTATAGCTAGTCATATCTCGGTAGTGCTAAACTTCAGTTCAACTTTAGTTTAGTCGAGAAATTTTGCATGTTAGATCGTGTTTCAGTTGTCATGGTAGGAACTAGCCACCCCGGGAATATTGGAGCAACCGCTAGAGCGATGGCGGTTATGGGGTTGTCTAAGTTAGTACTAGCGAAACCACGGTGTGAAGTGAATGAGCAATCTGAAGCCATGGCGTCGAAGGGACTTAAGGTATTACAAAACCGAGTGGATACTACTAGTTTAGCCGAAGCGCTGGCGGGTCAGCAGCTTGTAATTGGAGCTAGCGCCAGGGTTCGAGGTCTGGATTGGCCATTGGTAAGCCCACGGGAGGCCAGTGCAATCATGGCAGCCAAACTTAAGAGTGGTGAGGCAAACCAAGTCGCTTGGGTGCTAGGTCGCGAAGACACTGGCTTAACAAATGAAGAATTAGCGCACTGTCATTATCATGTACATATTCCTACCAGTGCCGAGTATTCGTCACTCAACGTCGCGGCAGCGGCTCAACTCCTCGCTTATGAAAGTCGACTAGCTCTGTTGGATAGTACTAAAACTGCGGTTGAGCGCAGCACCGAGGAAAGTTTGGCCACCGGCGATGATTTGGAGTTCTTTTTTGATCACTTGGAGCAGGTGATGGTTGATGTGGGTTTCCATAATCGAGCAGAACCTAAACTTACCATGCAGCGACTGCGTAAATTGTTTTACCGAAGTCATCCCAAGTCAGCGGAAATATCAATTCTTCGTGGTATTCTGAGCGGCGTGCAAAGAAAGCTAGACAACAAATAATGAACATTGTTTCAGCCATTAATGAGGAAGCTTGAATGAAACGTCCTATTTTTCTTGATTACGCAGCAACGACTCCTGTCGATCCCCGCGTAGCGAAGGAAATGATCAACTGCCTCGAGCTTGATGGCAATTTTGGTAATCCCGCTTCGCGCTCACATGTGATTGGCTGGCAAGCCGAGGCCGCCGTTGAGGCAGCACGCTCCCATGTCGCCAAGCTGATTAGTGCTAATCCTCGAGAGATCGTATGGACGTCAGGTGCTACTGAGTCAGATAATCTTGCGATTAAGGGTATTGCGGAGATTCGAGCTGAGCAGGGGCGGCACATCATCACTTCAGTCATCGAGCATAAAGCGGTGCTAGATTCCTGCGATTACCTCGCGACCAAAGGTTTTGAAATCACTAAATTACAGCCGGATTCGACGGGTCGAATCAGTGCCGTTCAAGTTGAACAGGCACTTCGTAGTGATACGATATTGGTGAGTATCATGCACGTTAATAACGAGATTGGGGTGGTGAATCCCATTGCTGACATTGGCGAATTGTGTCGTCGTAATAACGTGGCGTTTCATGTTGATGCGGCGCAATCTGCGGCCAAAGTGGCGATTGATGTCGAGGCGTTGAATATCGATCTGTTGAGTATCTCGGCCCATAAAATGTATGGCCCCAAGGGAATTGGTGCGCTCTATGTTCGTAGAGCACCAGAAATTAAAGTCGCTGCTCAAATTCATGGTGGTGGGCACGAGCGAGGTATGCGTTCGGGTACACTTCCAACTCATCAAATAGTTGGCTTCGGCGAAGCCGCCAAAATAGCAACGGCCGAGCTTGAGCAAGACAGGGCACACGCCTTGGCATTGCAGCAGGCATTTTTGGCTGAATTACAGGGGGTTGAGGGCATCCATGTTAATGGCTCCATGGAACATCGATCACCAATGAATTTAAACCTTAGCTTTTCGGGGGTTGATGGCGAATCACTGTTGATGTCGTTGAATAAACTTGCCGTCAGCTCTGGTTCAGCCTGCAACTCTGCGAGCGTCGACCCCAGCTTTGTTCTAGTCGGAATTGGTGTGCCGGCAAAGCTTGCCCTCACTTCTTTGCGCTTCAGTTTTGGACGGTTTAGTACGCTTGATGAGGTGGTGGAGGCAGCTAGAATACTTCGTTCTGTCTACCAATCCTTACGTGGTTAGTCACTTCTGAAAGCTAATTTTTTCGGAGTGACTACCGCAAGCGCTACGCAGCTAATTAGCGCTAAACACCATAGCATTGTGGTAGCGCTGATCAGATAAAGGTTGTTGATTAAATAGCCGCCTATCCCACTCGCAAGCACTATACCGATGGCATCGGACATGCTTGCTACTGTAGAAGTCTTACCAATTTGATCCTTTGGCGAACCATCCATAAGTTGTGCCGATGCACAATTATATACTAGGCCCATTCCTGCACCCACCAGTGTCCAACTCAGTGCGAATAGCATGGGTTCCCAACTACGCTGGAGAATGGCGATGGAGCCTAAGATGCCAATAAATAGTAGCGCGTTGCCTCCCAAAATGAGTTTCCGCCGGTAATGTCGCGTTCGTCTCGATGCAGCTAGCGCACTCGCCCCGGTCCACCCTACGGCACCGATTACGAGAACTAAACCCGCTTCGCTTGCACTATAGCCGTATTGCCTCACTAGAACGAGTGGAATCATTACGTCGGCAGCATAAAAGGAAAAATGAACGAGACCTCTCGTTGTCGCTAATGCGGCTTGCGGCGAGTGCTGAGCTCGCATGGAGTAGGGCGCAATGGAACGAACGCCCACAATCGCCAAGGCCACAAGCAAGATGGCGAACAGAATGTAGTTAAGATTGGTGCCATAGCTAAGCGCTAGCGACCCAGCGGTGACAAGCAGCGCGATCGCAAGCGCTATAATCATCGTTCGTCGCTTAGCGGCAGCACCTGTTGATTCGAAGCTGAAGCGACGCAGACGAATAAAAACGGTTGTTAATGACACCAATAGAAGTGGTATTTGCAGGATAAAAACTGCTCTCCAGCTTAGGTTATCACTGAGCCAACCCGCTGTAACAGGCCCAAGCATTGCTGGGACAAGCCAAGCAGCGGAAATTAGACCAATCACCTTAGGACGAAGTGCTTCGCAATAGCAATGGGCTGTTAGCGAAAAAAGTACCGCATAGAGCGCGCCGCCGCCTATGCCTTGAAGGAAACGAGCGGCGACAAAAGCGTTCATTGAGGGTGCTAAAGCGGCGACACCTAACCCCAGCGAGAAGGCACAAATGGCAGCGACCAGCGGTAAGATAGGCCCCTTTCGATCTAAGCGGTCGCCTGCCCAGACCACAGAAATGAGCGAGCCGATCATATAGAACGAAAAAGCGGCTCCGTAGAGTTGGTCGCCATTTAGATCTGAGCTGATAAAAGGCATAATGGTGTTTATCGCGAGTTCGTCGAATGCGTATAGCATGATGCCGAGTATTTGGCCGATAAGCAGTAGTTTTTGCTCGCGAGAAAACATGTTTAATCCTAGTGAAAAGCGTAACACCGCTATTCTGTATTAGTCTGAAGTTGGGGTAAAATTATTTATGTCATTAAACGCCGCGCAGACTTCAGAATTTGCAGAGTTCTACCATTCGCTGATGCAACGTCTTGGGGATGAGGGTAGTGCATTGGCGGTATTTAAGAATGGTGAATGTCTGTTGAATTTGGTCAGTGGTGAATCAAGCCCAGGAGTACCATGGCGAGACGACACTCAAGTGATCTGTTACTCGGCTTGCAAGGGCGCGTTAGCAATGGCTATTTCGAGGCTAGTTACTCGCACAGATCTCTCCTACGGCGATACGCTGGCTAGGTGGTTAGTCATACCACCGGAACACGCTTTGAGTTCAATTACTGTTGGTCAATTGCTATCCCATCAGAGTGGCATGGTTGCTTTCCATGATCGCCTAGCCGAAGAGTCTATCTATCACTATGAAGATATGTGTCGCGCGGCGCTTAGAGAACTCCCGTGGTTTCAAAAACCAACGCTCGCCTATAGTCCATTTCTATGGGGCTGGCTAGTCTCGCAGTTGATCGAGGCGGTGACCGGCGAACCCTTCGAACACTCTGTCTCAGGCGTAAGCTATGGCAAACTCGGAGACGACGAAACACTGGCTGTACTAACTCCTAACCGCGCCGCGCTTAAATCATATCGAACCCAGTCGTTGAAACGATCCTTAGGTCCTAATGGAAAGGAAATGACTCGTTCTGCTTTTATGAATCCGAGTTCATTGATGGTGGGACACAACGCCAAGAGATGGACCTCTTCGATGATCCCAGCAGCAAGTGGAAGGGCCTCAGCCTTTGGACTGGCGGGAGCCTATGCTGAATTTCTGACTGTTACCGTAAAGGATACGGACTATTCGCCGGCAAAAACTATTATTCATGGACCCTGTAAAACGACCCAAACGGAGATGGCATTCTCCTATGGATTTATGCGGCCGCAGGGTACAATCGATACCCAATTCGGTTCCATGACAGGTGGTTTTGGGCACAGTGGCGCTGGCGGTAGCTTTGGCTTTGCCGATATTAAGCATGACCTAGCAGTCGCGTACGTGACTCGGTCACTTGGACAGGCGATGTTTCTCGATCAGCGCGGTGCAGAGCTTATTGAACGGTTATATTTACTCTTGGAGATAGATAATGAACTATGAAACTGAAGTAGAGCAGCTGCAAATACAAGTTGCGTTTCAGGAGTCGGCCATAGCTGATTTAAATGAGGTAGTGACGAAACAAGATGAAGAATTACGTGTAATTAGAAAGCAACTGCGTTATTTGAATGAAATGCTAAGGCGAAAAGATGAAGGGGGCTCAGCGCCTACCAATGAGCCACCTCCACATTATTAGGGCTGGCGTTATCCGCGTTTAAATATTGATTTAAGTTTCGCGAATATCCCTTTACTCTCTGATGTTTGAGTAGCTACTGGAACATCCGGTTCGTTATCCGGGACCACCACGTCATCGGTCGCGATGGACATTGACTCGGTAGCGACATCCGCAGCTTCAACCACACACTCAAGACCACAATCTTCGACTAACTTAGCTAGCGCATGAGCTTTTTCGCTACTGAGGTCAGGCTTAATAACAATTGGTGCGATAGTCATTAGCTTTTCGGCATCTGAACTACTAATTGAAAATAGCGACGCAAACGCCTCAAGCGCTTCCAACCAGTCACTATGCTCTAGAGTAGAACCTGTTAATTTTAGGTTGTAGCTCATGAGATTATCCTTCTGCATATTCGAAAACCTTTACGATACGCTGTACCCCCCCTGTCTGTCGAGCAATATCGACGGCGACGTCAGCTTGTGTTCGAGTGACGATACCCATGAGATAAACGACACTGTTTTCCGTCACGACTTTAATATTGGAGAAATCATAATCAGAATCGGAGATAGCGAAACGACTTCGAACTTTTGCCGACAAATAGGTGTCATTAGCACCTACTAAGGTTGAGATAGCGCCACTGATTGAAATTTGGTTATGTACCTGACGAACTCCTTTAACCTCGCGTGCGATTTGTGTCACACGTTCTCGTTCCTCCTCGGTTGATAACTGCCCAACCAAAAGCACGACACCGTTATAACTAACGACTGAGATATTTGCCTCAGCTAAGGTTTCGCTGCTATGTCGAATATTGACTGCAACGACCGTTTCAATTTGTTCATCATCAATGAACCGGCCAAAGCTGCGATCGAGCTCGTTGTTCTCGATGGGACCATCCGTTGATGCGGTGATGATACTAGTACAACCTATAAGTCCAGCTAATACCCCTATACTGCAGATTTTCGAAAGTTGGCTTAGTTGTCGCATTCATCTACTCCAAAAAGTTGTGCTTCTAATAATTCAATTAAACAGGCAATCGCCAGTTGATGAACTTCGGTTAGCCGAGGTGAGGGCTCAATAGGCGCAGAGATTTCAATGTCATCTTCACTAATGGCTGCCAGATAGCAATCCAGTTCTGGACCACCCAAGATGACAATGCTCATTCCACGACTCTTTGCGGCGCTAATCGCCGTAAGCAGGGCGGGTGAAAATTCCTGTTGAGTGACAACCACTAAGCTATCGCCCTCTTGGCCTAAACCTATAATTTGGCGGGCGAAAATATCATCCAGACCATGATCACTCGCGATCGCGCTAATGGCAGTAGCATCCTGATTAAGCGAGAAAATAGGTAATGCAGGCCGTTCTCGTTCCAGCCGATGCATTAAGCTTGCCGTCAACTGTTGCACGACACTCGCTGATTCGGCTGAACCACAGGCCAGTATTCTCCCATCATGAACTAAGGTGTGAGTGAGAAGTTCGCTAGCTTCGGCAAGCGGTGCCGCAATGGCCTCGCATGCGGCCATTTTTGCAGCAATACTCTCGTGAAACTGATCAATAATATACTGTTCTAAATCCATGATGACTCGCAATCAATAGCATTTCTTATCCAAGTGATCTCTTTGTTTTCATTAGTTATGAGATCAAACCGGAGTGGTTGATTCTGATATTCTTGATTTTCACATAAAAAGTGATGGGCTGCTTTAATTAATTTCTGCTGTTTTGCGGAGGTTAGGTAGTCTTCTGGACGACCGAACGTATTCGCGGAGCGATACTTGACTTCGACAAAAATAAGCGATTCTTGCGAACTCGCTATTATGTCAATTTCACCGTAGCGACAACGATAATTAGTGGTGACGATATCAACGCCATTTTCAGTCAAATACTGCGCAATATGAGCTTCATATTCAGCGCCTTTAGCGACGCTATTTTTCCCCATCGGCCAACGGGATCAGCGCGCCGTTCTGGTATACTCCCCAACTTAACCGCCGTGATACAGAGCGATCTTCGCTAACACTAAGCTTGCCGGTGTAACCGGGCAATCGAGTCCCGGGTACAAGGTGGAGGTAGTTTAATCTCGTGCCAACAATCATACTGTCCGCACCCAATGCCATGAGTGCTTGCAGTGCTGGCTGGCCCTCCGCCGAGGAAAATATAAGCGCATTGCTACCGTCTTCGTGGAAAACGGACCATGGAGCGACTGAGACGAAAACGCCATTAAGGTCTTGATTGCGAGTTTGGTTGGCTTCGCCAGAATAGACTCGGCTACTCGCGAAAACATCAAGATCGTTACCGTGATTGAAGTCAATCTGAGGCTTGATTTGGCGCGCTTCGATTGGGGTGCCGCTAATGAAAATACTATCAATATCCTGACGGCGTCTATCCTCCGATTCAACGGGCAGCTGCAACGCGCGTGAAATTGCTCTAGCCCGCGCTCGTGATTTGTCAACGTGAAGTGCACTCGCGATTTCAGTGGCAAATTGGCTCCCAACCGTTAATCGAGCTAAGGCCAGTTCAACCGTGTGTGGGGAGCTTTCATCAGATAACTGGTCGAGCCAGGCTGATTCGAAGGAGTGCTTAATTTCGTCGTTATTTTTGCCTGCCGGCAATAACACTAATGGTTGGCGATAGCCCCTGTTGTAGATCATCCGAGCGACCTCGGCTCCGTCTTCGGATGAGTTCAAGCTAAACGAAAAAAGCTGCTCATTATCACTAACTAGATCGTAGCTATTGAGCAACAGTGTCGGTGTGGTAGTCACTTGCTCAAGCGCGGCAATCTGGGCGACTCGATCTTTTAGAAGTGGGCCGATGATTAAATCGTAACGATCAGCAACGTCTAAATAGAGTGCGATAAAGTCGTCGTTGTTACTATCATAAAAATCAATGCTAGAGACGCGGCCACCGGCGGCACTCATATTGTAGTGTGAGAGAATAATGCCATCTTGAATAGCGCTACCGAAGGCTGAAAGCGGTCCGCTAAGCGGTAGCAGGACCGCGGTTCTAGGTGGGGGTAGCATTGACAGTTCAATCAATTGCGAGATGAGTTCGGGCGTATCATTAAAGAACAGGTCAGGGTTGACTTCAATAAAGCTAGTTAGGGCTTCGCCCTGCTTATCGAGTGACGTCCTTGAATCAGCGAGTAGTAGAGTTAGTGTGATCCATTTGTTCCAACTAGTGCTTTCAGTTTTGGACTCTTCGATAACTTGAACTTCCTCTTCTAGCAGAAGTTGAATAATCCGTTGATCACATTCATTTGAAGGCGATAGTGAGCACTGAACGAAGACGGCGTAAGCGGCATTGTAATATTGCCCTACCAGTTCAAAACTTATAGCGGATCTCTGATTGATATCAATTGCTACGGCGTTGGTGAGCTGAATAGCTGGCCGTAATGCCGCTGTATTATAGAATGCAGCGGAGTCAGCATGTCGCCCTTGAGCATTGGCGATAGCCGCTTGGATGAAAACCAATCTACTTTGATCTGTGTTATTAAGGAAGGTACTTTGCCATTCAATTAGGAAGGTATCAAAGCTCTGACTGTTAGCGGCGTTAAGGTGAGGTGTAAGTGCCAATGCTGACTCAAGCTGCTCACTTATAGAGAGGTCGGGTAATTCATTGAGTTCGTTAGTTATATCTAGCTCGACTAGTTCTTCAGCAACGCTAGGAACGACAGGATTGCTTGTTGGCGCACACCCAACGATAATGCCGATTAACAATAGGATTGCAGTGCTTCGGATAACTGACGAGTACATAATCTATAATTGACCTTACTGATTAGGGCGGAACACATTTTGACACAAGCTTTAACACCGACACTTTACATCGTAGCGACACCTATCGGCAATCTGAATGATATCACGTTACGAGCAATTGACACCTTGAAGCAGGTCGAATTTATCGCTGCGGAAGATACTCGTCATACACGTCGGCTCCTCTCGCACTTCGAAATCGAGACCTCCGTCATAAGCTTTCATGATTATTCCTCAGAAGAATCCGCTCGTAAATTACTTGAACGTATAGTAAGTGGCGATAATTGTGCGCTAGTTAGCGATGCGGGTACACCACTAATTTCTGACCCAGGCTACCGTTTAGTTAGTTTAGCTCCTGAGTATGGCGTGACGGTTTCGCCGATCCCTGGAGCGTGTGCTTTGATTGCTGGTTTAAGCGCTGCGGGGCTGCCATCAGATCGATTTTGCTTTGAAGGTTTTCTTCCCGCTAAGCCATTACAAAGGCAAAAACGCCTCGCGTCGCTCGCCAGTGAAACGCGTACGCTTGTATTTTATGAAGCCCCTCATCGAATCGAGGCGCTGCTATTGGATATGCAGGCAGAGTTCGGCGAACAACGTGAGGTAGTTCTCGGTCGTGAACTTACCAAAACGTTTGAAACTATTACTCGTGGCTCGCTCTCGGAGTTAATTGAGTTCACCTCAGCGGATTCGAATCAGCGCCGCGGTGAGTTCGTTGTGATGGTGACCGGAGAGAATAATGTTCAGCTATTCGATGATAAAGCGAAGGATACCTTCCGGTTGTTGAATGAAGAATTGCCGCCAAAAAAGGCTGCAAAGATCGCCGCGCAGATTCATGGCGTGAACGCTAAGGATATCTACCAATGGAGCTTGACCAAGAATAGCTAGTTAAGTAAGGTGCGCGCTTGGGAGTCGGCTAGGCAATCGCTATCTATTTATAGGTAGAGGAAAGTCCGGGCACCAAAGGGTAGAGTGCCAGATAACGTCTGGGGGGTGAAAGCCCACGGAAAGTGCAGCAGAGAGTAGACCGCCTAAGCTTCTTCGGAAGCCGGTAAGGCTGAAAGGGTGCGGTAAGAGCGCACCGCGTAACTGGTAACAGTTTACGGCAAGGTAAACCCCACTCGGTGCAAGACCAAATAGGCCTCCATTGGCGCGACCCGCGTTGGAGGCGGGTAGGTTGCTTGAGGCTATTGGTGACGATAGCCCTAGAGGAATGATTGCTCACGACAGAACCCGGCTTATCGGCCGACTTCCAAACTAATTTCTATCTTTGCTAAAAACGTATTGACGAAGGTCAATGCGATCGGTATTATTGCCGACCTTGCTTGACGGCGGTAACCCGTCGCTAGCCAGAAGTTTTGGCTAAGAGCTGTCGTATCGCGTGTAATTTCACCTAGGCGAATCGCCTTAAAAAATCACCTTTACATTGAGTTGGGGCGCCCTATAATGCGCTCCATCACAACGCAGCAGCGAGTGATTAAAGCGGATTGAAACGCGGGTTTGAAAGTTTGAAAAAACATTTCAAATCAACGGTTTACA